>JBAUIP010000238.1:0-14168 GCA_049683055.1 Pricia sp. | reverse complement strand
GCATCCGCCTATCCGGAAATTGACATCCCGAAAAGTCTGCCCCAGGACCAGAACGCGCAAAAAAAGCCGACCGCACTTTATAACGCCATGATCCATCCGTTTCAAGAATTTGGTATAAGGGGCATACTTTGGTACCAAGGAGAATCGAACAGAAATAATCCGAAACCTTACAAAAATTACATGCACAATTTGGTGGAAGCATGGCGAAAGCAATGGAAACGACCGGAGCTACCGTTCTATTTCGTTCAGATTGCGCCCTATGGATATGCCGAATATCGGGATGGTGATGTGCTGGATGCCAATCTGATTCGGGAGGCCCAGGCCCATGCCGCCCAAGAGATTCCAAATACGGGCATCGCAATCACTACGGATGTTGGGAAATGCGACGATATCCATCCTCCCGAAAAGCAAACCATTGCGGACCGGCTGGCGAACTTGGCCTTGGCGGAACAGTATGGCGTCGAGGACTTGGCACACCAGGGCCCCGAATACAAAGGGATGCAAATCAAGGGCAACAAAATTGAACTTTCGTTCGAATTCGGTGGGGAAACCGCTGAGAACCAGAAGTTCGATCAGGAAAAGAGGATAAGGGATTTTGAGATTGCCGGTGCCGACCACAAGTTCTATCCCGCACAAGTGACCGTGAACGATAATCAAACTCTTACCGTGCAAAGTGAAGAGGTAGAAGCACCGGTCGCGGTACGATATGGCTTTGTGGATTGTTTGGAGGGTTCTCTTTTTAGCGAAGCCGGTCTACCCGTTTCCCCCTTCAGAACGGACTCTTGGGAGAAATAACGCCTAAATTCAAGCAATCCCAAAACAATAAAATTAGGATGCAAATGAGAAGAATTATAATTTTTGTTTTGACTTTACTTTCCAGCGCTTGTGAAAAACAGGCCAAATTTTCGACGAATGGCGAACTGAAAAAATGGCATCGGATTACCTTGGTGTTCGAGGGGCCCGAAACAAGTGAAATAGCTAAAATCAATCCATTTTTGGATTATCGTTTGGATGTTACCTTTTCCAACGGCGGGAAGAACTACCTCGTCCCTGGATTTTATGCCGGGGATGGTAGTGCGGCCGAGACCAGCGGTAATTCCGGAAAAGTCTGGAAGACTCATTTTACCCCCGATGAGGTGGGGGAGTGGAAGTACACGGTTTCGTTTAAAAAGGGCAACGATGTTGCCGTGGCCGACCGGGTCGATAATGAGGGAAATTTGGAAAGTGCCGGTTTTATGGATGGCGCGACCGGAACTTTCACCGTGACAGATACGGATAAGAGCATACCCGACAACCGGGCCAGAGGAAAACTGGAGTACGTGGGCGAATCGTATCTGAAATATGCAGAATCTGGTGACTACTTCATCAAGGTCGGCGTTGATGCCCCTGAAAACCTTCTAGGATATGCGGATTTCGATGCGCCCACCAATGCCTTGGATTTTCTAAAGACTTGGGAGCCCCACGCCCAGGATTTTGAAACGGATGCCGAACCTTTTACTTGGCAAAACGGTAAGGGTAAGAATCTCTTGGGTGCCATCAATTATCTGGCCTCCGAAGGGCTTAATGTTTTTTCATTCCTGACTTTTAATGTCGATGGCGACGACCGTAATATTTTCCCCTATCTGTTAAAGGTCCCGGTAGAAGAATACGAGTCTTATGCCAGTGATAAGAAAAACAAGGAGGCTTGGGAGACGATGTTCCACAAGACCCGTTTCGACGTTTCCAAACTGGAGCAATGGGAGCGTATTTTTGACTATGCGGAGCGTAAAGGGATGTTCCTTCATTTCAAGACCAACGAAACCGAGACCGATCATTTGATGGATGGCGGGGTTTTCGGTACCGAGGGAAAACTCTACTACCGTGAACTGATTGCCCGTTTCGGTCATCATCTCGCACTGAACTGGAACCTGGGGGAGGAAAACGATCAACCCATCGAAAACGTGATAGAGGTAGCTGAATACATCAAGGCAATGGACGCTTACGACCACCATCGCGTGGTACATACCTTTCCCAATAAAGACGACCGCTATCAAAAACTGATCGGCAATCAATCGGTACTTACCGGAGCCTCCTTGCAATTAAGTGATGCCGAGTTCAACGACGTGCATGAAAGGGTACTCAAATGGAAGCGAAAATCCGATTCTACCGACGTCAAATGGGCCTTGGCGGTAGACGAACCGGGAAAGGCGAATATTGCCCTACTCCCAGATGACGAGGACCCGAGCCATAATCTGCCCCGGTCAAGGGCGCTCTGGGGAACTTTGATGGCAGGGGGATACGGCGTGGAGTGGTATTTTGGATACGATAGTCCAAATTCCGACCTCACCGCCCAAGATTTTCGGAGCCGCGATGATTTTTGGGAGCAGAACAAGTATGCCCATCAATTTTTCACCGAACAGCTTCCCTTTTGGGAAATGGAAAACGCTGATGAATTGACCGAAGATGACACCTCGTACTGCTTTGCAAAAAGCGAAGAAGTTTATGCCGTATATCTGCATCCCGAACAGCGAACGACCCGGTTGGATCTAGGGGAATCGGGCAAAACATTTACGATACAATGGTTCGATCCAAGAAACGGCGGTGGACTGCAGGAAGGTTCCGTCCCGGAAATCCGTGCGGAGGGAGGGCTCCAATCCCTAGGAAATCCACCATCCGATCCGGAAAAGGATTGGGTAATGTTGGTTAAAGGTTCCTGAAAACTCGGAAAAAGAAGAACTCAAAGGGAAGTGAGCGGATAGTTTGGAAGAATACATTGACTTTAAAAGTACATGGAAAAGGAAAGGCGACAAGGTATATTAAAGGTCCAAAAGGCTGGGTATCAGAAATCATTTCCGCGCACCATGGGGAAATCGATTTTGCTACTTATTTTCTCTATCCTAGCCTTCTTTTCCAACGCCCAAGAGAAATCCCGCCCCTTCATCTGGGTCGATGCCACGGAACGCCTTGGTATCCTCGAGAAGATAAAGGCAAAGCCTTGGGCCGCATCCTACTTTAAAAAATTGAAAGAGCGGGCCGATAAGGCCGTTTCGGAACATCAGCAAGATTCCGAGGCTTTCCTTCGTCAAATGCCATTGGACTGGGATAATCAACAAAAAAACGAAATCCCCCCATTGACCTACACCAAAATAGGTGTCCCCGGGGAACATCGAAACCTGGACAATGCCACGAAAGAAGAACTGGCCAATTTTGAAAAGCTATCGGACTATCTGCAAATGGCCGTAGACTGCGGTGTACTATATTACCTGATCCAAGAAGACGAATATGCCCGATGCGGCCTAGACATTCTCCATACCGCCATAAGCGGTCTGGTTCAGCTTCAACCTTCGGAATGGGAAGGTCGAGGGGGGTGGCTTTGTCCCGATGACCTGCTGCGCGAAACCCGAAAAATAGGTGAAAAGTTTCCGATAGCCTACGATTTTGTGGCATCCTTCATAAATGAAGGTGGGCAGCCTTATGATTTGGGAAAAAAAGTACAGGTTCCATTTCCTACGGACAAAGCCCAAAAGGTATTTCGAACCTACGCCCGACTGGTGGTAGAACATGGAATGATTAACTCCAATCATCCCGTCCTAGAATCCAATTGCTTGGTCTACAATGCGCTTGCGATCAATGAGGAAGAAGAACGAAAGCATTATTTGAAGTACTATCTGAACGAGAGCACTCCGCGGCAGGATGCCTTGGCCAAAGTGGCCCTATCGTATGAAGAGGAGGGGGATATTTGGCCGGAGACTTCCCAATACACCAACGACGTCGCCCGTAGAACTACGAAATTGATGTATTTGTTGACAAAATATAATCCGTCACTTCATTTAGGACAGGAATATCCCAACATTCCTTGGGCGTTGCAGCGCTTGGATTATCTAGTATATCCCAATGGCGAACTGATTCTTTGGGGCGATGGGCACCGGGATTATGATACTCCTTTTGAGGCCTACGAGTTGGCCTTTGCCTTAGGGAAAATCGACAGCGTCGACAAATTGACACGTAGATTCGGCTCCCTTTTGGGGAGGGCTATGGCGACCGGCGAGTATAAGCGGAAGGGATTGGAGGCCTTGCTTTGGTTTGAAGATGAGTTTGACCATACAAAAGCCACCATCGACCTGCCTCGAACCGATGAACAGTCACATGCCGGTATCTTCCTGCAACGGAATCTTAGTCCATCTGGAAAGCCCGAAGATGGCCTGATGTGCTTCGTAGGGGGAGCCCCCATGGTACATGGCCATGCCTCGGGGATGAACATCGAATTATACGGCGAAGGAATCGTAATGGGTGTGGATAATGGCCGAGATCGATATGCCCAAGACATCCACGAGAATTATTCCCGACTTTTTGCGGCCCATAACACGGTCATCGTGAACGGTTCGTCCCAAGGAGAAGGGGAGTGGGTCAACCTGGGTATAGATACGGTTGCATTGGATGCCATGGAGCCCATGCCCGGCGAAAGTGCGGTCTCGCCGAACCATTCCTTTTCGACCACCACCTTTTATGACCGGGGCGGGGATGGGGCCGAAGCGGAACAAAAACGGACTTTGGCCTTGATCAGAACCTCGCCTACCACAGGATACTATGTGGATATTTTCCGTTCTAAATCCAAACTTCCAAATGAATACCATGACTATCTCTACCATAATCTAGGGGAGTCGGTGGACTTTCTAAATGCGGAATTAGAGTTACGGCCCGATCCGGACCGATATATGGCCAACAAGGACACGGAGTGGATTCGCAATAGGAAATATCGGAACCCCGGATGGCATTTTTTCAAGGAGGTGGAAACCTCGGATGCTTACAGTGACGGTGTGGAAGCGTTATTCAAGGCAGAACGCTTTCCCGATAAAAAGAGATATATGAAAGTTGTGATGCCCGGCTTCGATGGTCGCAGTTACACAAAGGTCATGGCCCCCCGGACCTTTGAGGCACCGGTCCCATATCACGAGATGGAGACCCCAACGCTCGTAGTTCGCCAGCAAGGAGAGGCCTGGGAACGACCATTTGTGGCGGTTTATGAGCCTTATTCGGAGAATTTGGATAACCAGTCCGTACAATCCGTTGAAAAATTAGAGCAGAACGGAATTTTTTCAGGCCTTAAGGTTGTAAGCAAATTGGGAGAAGGGGAAATAACGCAATACATCCTAATTCCCCAAGAAAACGAGCAGTATCAAAATGAACAACTAGGAATCTCATTCCAGGGAAGCTTTGCATGTATCACTTTGGATTCGTCGGGTAAACTTTTGCATGCCTATATAGGTCATGGAAAGGAACTCCATGTAGGAAGCATAAAGATTGAATTGTACGATACGGCCTATGCCGCCTATGTCGATTTTTCGGAAAAGAAGGTAAAAATAAAAGGAAACGCAACAGTTTATTCGGAATAAAAATCAGGTAGTGACCATTTATTAGAACTATCCATGGATACAATCAAATCAAATTTCAATCGATTCATTTTTCTAGCTATTCTATCTCTAGCAGCTTGCAAGGGGGATAAGAAGCTCAAAGTTGAAAAGGAAAAACCCATGAACGTATTGTTCATCGCGGTAGACGACCTGCGTCCCGAATTGAACTTTTACGGGGCCGAACATATCCAATCGCCCCATCTCGATGCGCTGGCATCCGAAAGTCTGGTTTTTGATAGAGCCTATTGCAACGTGCCTACTTGTGGGGCATCTAGGGCGAGTATTATGACCGGGATGCGCCCCACACGGTATCGTTATCTTACCCATGACGTCTATGTAGATGAGCAAGCACCCAAAGCTGTGACACTACCGGAACTTTTCAAGCAAAATGGATATACCACTATCTCCAATGGAAAGGTATTGCACCACGAAGACGACCGCGTAGGGGCCTGGGACGAAATTTGGCGACCGGAAGGAAACATCCGCGACTATCACAACAAAGAAAACATCCGCTTGGACTCCAGAGAAGGGAAAAGGGGCAGGACGTACGAGGCCACCGATACCGATGCTCTCGATTATTTCGACGGAAAGATTGCCACTAAGGGCATCGAAGACCTACAAAAGCTCAACGGCGATGGCAAGCCCTTTTTCTTGGCTATGGGTTTTATGAAACCGCATTTGCCCTTCAATGCCCCACAAGAGTTTTGGGACAATTATCCCATAGAAAACATTGAGTTGCCCAAGAGTTATCTCCAGCCTGAGAATATTCCCTCCAAGGCGTTCCACAAATTTGGGGAGCTGCGAAACTACCACGGTATTCCGAAAGAGGGACCGTTGGAGGACGATATGGCCAAAAAACTGATACAAGGATACTACGCCTGCGTTAGCTACGTAGATTCGCAGATCGGTAGGGTGCTCGACGAGCTTGACAGTTTGGGGCTTTCCGAGAACACCATCGTAGTGCTTTGGGGCGACCACGGCTGGAATCTCGGCGAGCATAAGCTGTGGTGCAAACATTGCACTTTCGAGACGTCTTTGCACAGTCCGCTGATAGTTAAAGTTCCCGGTAAAACCAATGGGCAGCGAACTTCTGCCATTACGGAGTTTATCGATATTTATCCAAGTCTGGCGGAACTCACCGGCCTTGAGGTCCCCCAGAATCAATTGGAGGGTGAAAGTTTCGTATCCCTTTTGGAGGGTAGGGAAAGGAAAAAGGACTATGCCGTGTCCAAATTCGGTGACGCGGTGGCGCTGATGAAAGGCGATATGTTCTATACGGAATGGACCGACGATTCCGGTAAGGCCTATGAAAGGATGCTTTTTGACCACAGCACCGACCCCATGGAGCTAAATAACTTGGCGGAAAAGGATGGACACGATTCGATAGTCGCTACCTTGTCACGAGAATTGCATAAAAAATGGGGAAAAGACTTTCTAAAGAAATTAAACTGAAGTATTCGACAAATCAGGAAAGCCTGATTGAAGATTCGGTCAATCAATCTCATCGATCGATATAATGAACTCGTCTTGAGTTTATGATTGGAACCAAAGACGAGCTTATTGCCTAATTCTTAATAAAGTGAAGCACCTCTTTGTTATTCGAACCATCGATTACTTCAATGAAATAGGTCGCAGGAGATAAATCCGAAACCCCGATGCGTTCAGAAGAGGTTCCAAACTTCAATTTTTGACCGGCCGCATTGTATATGGTATATGATTGCAAAGTGCGGTCATTCATGAAAACTTCAATAAAATCGGTGGTGGGATTGGGATACACCGATATCCCATCGTTTGCATAATTCTGTTGTAAGTTTACTACGGATGCTTTCGCCGCTGTTGCGGTAAAGGCTTTTGACGACACCCTCTCCGGTTCGATGTTTTGAACTTCGCTCCATTCGGTAAACTCTCGGGTAGCTTCACAATACGCTTTAACCTGATATATGTAGGATTGTCGTTCGAATAGGCCGTAAACGACTACCTGGGGGGCTCTTGAAAAGCGATAATACCACCAAGGTGTTCCCTTGGTCCGGCGATAGCGTATCGAATAAAACTTCGCATCGGAAACCTCGTTCCATTCCAGTTTTGCGCGCCATTTGCTCAATAGGATAGCGCTAAAGTCGGTAGGGGCAGAGCAAGCTTGAACTTGTTGTGGTAATATCAGATCGGCCGGCAATACTTCTCCATCACCTTCACCGGGTGCGTATGAACCCGTGGGATTCACTGCGATGTAGTCAAAGCAAGCCCCATAGTCCGAGCTTCCGGCTCGTCCGATTTCCAGATACTCGCTCGTGGTATCTTCTTCGCTGGGAAAAGAACCGATCGGCGTCGGGTTTTCGTCCAGATAAACGCTGGTGACCATGGCTTCGCCGGATGTGGGATTCTCATTGTAGGTGACCCTTAGGGTATGGAAGTCATTGTCATCCCAAAAACCGGAGGGAAACTGCACTTCAGGTTCCTCGGGAGCGCTTTCGAACTTGATGCTAGTCCTATTAATGCGCAGTTTTTGTCTCCATCCGAGTCCCCGGAATTCGATAAAGGTAATGTTGCCGTTGTCTTCCAGTGGGCGTAATCGGGTGACCAAGGTCGTTTCTTCATCTGCGAGCTCGGTATAGCGCCATCGATAATTCGAATTTCCATTTTCTTTGGGCCCTGATAGAAAGCAGTATGAATTGTTGCCCGGTTCATCGCCGATGGCCTGTGTCTCATCGATGACTACCATGGTAAGGTCCGTATTGAAGCTAAAAAAATGTGGGGCCTCTATTTCCGGCCGGGCATGACCGCGGGCTACGTTCCAATTGCCATCGTCGGCATTTTCCAAAGTAGTATACGAAACCACATCGCTCAATGACTTCCCGTTGTTGTTGACAGCCTCAATCTGGTAAAAATAGCTCGTATTGGGCGCCATTTCAGGAACGTAACTGGTGCCGGTCACGGTAGAGGCTAATGATAGATTATCAGGGGAACTTCCCAAATAAACATTGTATTCGGCGGCATCGGAGGCGGCGTTCCAGATAAGGGGCATATATAAAGGCACATCTTGGGATCCGTTTAGCGGTAGTAGACCGCTAAGTGCCCCGGGTTCGACCGGCAAAGTCAGATCAGATGGTAAAGTAGGCTCGCTATTGGGTGCGAACGCCCCGGTTTCGTTTACGGCGATATAATCGAAACAGGCCCCGTAGTTCGAGCTTCCGGCGCGGCCAATGTCGATATAGTTCGATGTTGTATCGGTATCGCTGGCAAAGGTGCCCAATGGGTCGGGACTTTCATCCAAATATAACGTGGTAAGCATGGGGCCACCGTTCGGGTCGTTGGCGAAGGTGAATCTTAAAACCCTATAGGCATCTTCGTTTTCTCCCCAATAGCCTGAGGGAAATGCCACTTCCGGATCTCCGTCGGCGGACTCGAATTTGACCGTATTTTGATTGATCCTGATTTTTTGGCGCCAGCCCAATCCCCTGAATTCGATAAAGCTGATGTTCGTATTACCATCGATGGGGCGCAGGCGAACCACGGCGGTTACCTCTTGACCCTCCTCCAAATCATTGCGCCATCGATAGTTTCCGTTACCATCGGCATCCTTGGGTCCCGAAAAGAAGCAGTAGCCGGCGTTTGTGTCCTCATCGCTTATATTTTCTACCCGGTCGACTTCGGCATCAAAACCGGTAATATTGCTATCGAAATCAAAGAATTGCGGTGCTTCCTGTTCCGGTCGGGCGTGACCGCGGGCCACTTCCCAAGTGCCGTCATCCGGATCGGCCAAAGTGGTGAACTGTTTCAAGGCCGACAATCGTTCGCCTTCCGAGTTCAGACTTCCTATTTGGAAATAATAGGTCGTTGCCGGCTCTAGGTCGGCAGTATAGGTGGTACTCACGGAGTTTGCTGCCAAAGCGGGTTCCGGGGAAGTTCCAAAATAAACGTTGTAGCTGTCCGCTCCTTCGGCTCTTTCCCAGAGTAGGGGCATGGTTGTGGGCACATTGACGACACCATCCAAAGGAAGCAATCCACTGGCGGTTTCCGGTAGCCCTCCGTCAAAGGATAATAGGGAAGGACAGAGGTCTGCACTGGTTTCGGAGGAGCAGAATCCCGCAAAAAGGACTTCCTCGTCTTTCAAGGGAGCTGTAGTAGCTATGCTCCGATAAATACCGAACTTCGGGCGGCTGATGACATCATCACTGGTCTCATCTCCGCGAAACATATCGATGTCCAGATTTTCGTATTCCAACAGTACGGAACCCGTGGCGATATCGGATATTTTCACATAAAATTCGCCATCGTTTCGATGAACCTGGCGCATGGACACCTCTACCCACTTGCCTTTGAAGTCCGAAAGGGGAGCGGTGACGAGCCGACCAAGGGAACCATTGGGGTTCTCATCGCCCGCGTCGTGTTTTACCTCTACAATACTTTCCCTTGGGGTAATCGTAATAACGGGAAAACCGTCGTCATCGCCACCTTGTGCCTTATTCTGAAAAACATGGCAAAAAGTGCTTGCACCGACAAAATCTTCTGCCAAGCGAAACTGCCAAGTGTAATACGAGGTATCGCCGTACTCGTGCTGTAATTCGGGATCATCGGAGGTACTGCCTTTCAGTTCCGTTCGTATGCGGTCAAAATTTCTGCATCGGTCACTATCTTCGTTCAAATGACTGTAAAAAATAAAAACGTTCCTGTCAAGCTCCGAATCGAAGGTTTGGGTAACATGGTCGCCAAAGCTTGTATGGTCGCCTTCCCCGCCGGCTACACAGACCGAACTGCCCTCGACATCGGGGGCCTCGAAACCGAAATCCGCGGCCTCGATGGTTTCATAGGCCCCCCCGTTGCCGGCGGAAGGCTCTAAAATTGCTTGGCCGAACAGTAATGAATTCATCGGGCCATAGAGTAATATTAACGCAAGTAGTAGTTTTTTCATTTTAAAAGGGTTTTAGGAATTTTGCCTCATTAATACAATCGATTGTATTTAATAATACGACGCAATTTATAATAATATTACAAAGATTGCAATCATTTTCTCACATTTTCTCAAAGTTATCCCTCTTTTACTGCTCCTAGAGCGCTCTCGCCCAAATTATCGAAGTACCTAATAAAGTATGAATGGGTTTTACCGCTTCCCGGGAACCGGACAGTACAGGATAGCTAATCCCTAGCAATGCGTTAGTTTAGTACATCAAGCCGCCTAACTCGCGCACCATCCATTTTATCCATGACAATTTATATCAGAAAACTTTCCTATAAAACTCGCTTTCTTGCTAAGCTTTGCATCGTTTTCGCGATTATGTCCCTATTTTCGACCTACGCCCAAACCACCGAAAGTCCAACATTGGAGGCCAGTTTCGAAAATCCACCGAACACCGCCAAACCCAAGACTTGGATGCACGCTATGAGCGGCAATATGTCTAAATTAGGACTGACCAAAGATCTGGAGGCGATGGCGGAAGTGGGTATCGGTGGGTTGTTGCTCTTCAACGTTACCCAGGGCATCCCCAACGGCCCCATCAAATACAACTCGCCCGAGCATTTGGAGCTCATTAAGCATGCCGCGGCGGAGGCGGAGCGTCTAAGCTTGAGTTTCGGGGTGCACAACTGCGATGGCTGGTCTGCCAGCGGAGGGCCTTGGATTACACCGGAACAGTCCATGAAAATGGTGGTCTGGAGCGAAACGATTGTGGAGGGCGGAAAGGTCAAAACCCAACTGGAACAGCCTTCGGAACGTGAAGATTTTTATCGGGATATCGCTGTCATGGCCTATCCATCGCTGCCTTCGGAGATTAATGACATAGACAATAAACCCCAACTAACCAGTTCCGACCCTAACCTGGACATGGAACTAATTTCCGATGGAAAAATAGATGCGGAATCAAGGTTGGATGCAAAAGAAAACGAGCAGCCATGGATTCAATATTTCTATGAAACGCCCAAGACCCTACGCTCCGCAAAACTGATTTTTAACGATCGGCATGCCACCGCAATACTCCAAATTTCCGAGGATGGAGAAAACTTTCAAGATGTTCGGGAACTTTTTAAGGTGCGGACGGGCAAGGGCGAGTGGGCCATCAACGACCATTTCGACGGCATTACCTCTCAATATTTTCGGTTGAAATTCAATCAGTCCGTCACCCTAAAGGAAACGGAACTGACTTCTACCTATTGTATTAGTAATCCGTTGGGCCGAACGGCCATTGCCCGTACCGAGGACCACGCATTGGATAACATTGGCAGCCCGGAAGCTAGAATGGTCATAGACCCCGAGCAGATTATTGACCTTTCCCCAGAAATGGACGAGACCGGAATGCTAAAGACCAAACTTCCCGATGGAGATTGGACGATTCTTCGTTTCGGATACACCTCCACCGGAGCCTTCAACAATCCCGCCTCCGATGAGGGTAGGGGATTGGAGGTGGACAAGTTGAGCCGTCCCGCCTTTAAAGTGCACTATGACGCCTTTGTGAAAAAAGTAGTCGATCAGGTCGCATCCGTGGCACCGAATTATGCGGAAATCGACAGCTATGAAATGGGCGGCCAAAACTGGACGGAACAACTGGACTCCATTTTCTCGGCTAGAAAAGGATACGACTTTCTGAGATTTCTGCCATTGATAGCCGGACGATTCGTTGAAAGTGCCAAGGCATCTGAGACGGTCTTGGGAGATTATCGACAGGTCATTTCCGACTTGATGACCCAGAACTATTTCGCCTATTTTACGGAACTGTGCCATGAAGACGGAATTCAAAGTTATATCGAACCCTACGGCTTTGGCCCGCTAAACGATCTCGACATCGCCGGCGTTACCGACATCCCCATGGGCGAGTTTTGGATGAACCGGCCCATTACCATGACGGAGTCGGCGGTTTCCGGTGCACATATCTATGGAAAGCCGGTGATTTCGGCGGAGTCCTTCACCTCCAATCCGACCATCAATTGGAAAGGTCATCCAGCCATGGCAAAAACCTCCGGGGATTTGGCCTGGACCTATGGTATCAATGAGTTTATGTTCCACCGCTTTGCCCATCAGGCCAACGTACACGCGGAACCGGGAATGACCATGAACCGCTGGGGCTTCCATTTCGACCGCACCCAGACTTGGTGGGAAAACGCTGGTGCAGCTTGGTTCAAGTACATTGCCCGCGGCTCGGAACTTTTGCGTCAGGGCGTTCCCGTTTCCGACCTATTGATCTATGTCGGCGAAGGAGCACCGAACTCCTCCTATTATCGAACGGATTTTAAGCCGGAAATTCCCAAAATTATCAACTTCGATAATGTCAATACTGACGTACTACTCAATCGAATAATCATTGAGAATAACGAATTGGTTTTGCCCGAGGGGACATCCTATAAAATTTTGGTGCTCAAAAATGTGGAAACCATATCCATGCCAACGGTGCGGCGGATATTGGAGATTGCAAAAAGCGGTGTTCCGGTGGTCGGTGAGAAGCCGAAGTATTTGTCAGGATATAATCGGAGCGAAGAGGATGTTGCAACATTCAAAAAATTAATAGCGGAACTGCAACCCTTGATCGGGGAAACCAAGGACTGGAAAGGGGTCATGGAATCGGCCAAAATTATCCCTGACTTGGCATTGGTCAATGGTGAGGGCATCGATTACGCCCATCGAAGGACCACGGACGCCGATATATATTTCCTTTTTAATCCCGATACGATACAATCAAAATGGTTCGATCTCAACTTTCGGGTTGAAAACAAAATCCCCGAACTATGGAATCCTATGACCGGAGAAATCCATAGAAACGCTCACTTCTTTCCCATTAAAAATGGTACCAAAACAACCTTAAGCCTGAATGCGGGAGAATCGGTCTTCGTAGTGTTCAGGGAAAGCGCGGACGATATCAACCCCATCTCCTTTGATGTGAAGGATGTGGATTTTTCCCTGACCGACGCCGATTCGATTCAGGCGACAGTCTCTGAAAGCGGGAAATACTATGTACCGTTAGCCTCCAGAAATACCTGGTCCATCGACGCCGAGGATATTCCCGAAGCAATACCCGTCCTTGGCAACTGGGAGGTTTCCTTTGATGACAAAGGCGGCTTTGGCAAAACCTTGCAGTTCGATGAATTGATGGATTGGGCCGTCCATCCCAAAGACTCCGTCAAATACCACAGCGGTACCGCATCCTACAAAAAAAGTTTCACGTTACCCGATGCGATAGTACGACAGGACCTAATGACTATTTTGGATTTAGGGGAGGTGCACATTGTGGCCGATGTCAAAATCAATGGCGAGGAGGTTGGAGTGCTTTGGATGCCTCCTTTTGAGGTCGATGTTACAAATTATCTAAAATCCGGGGAAAACGTTTTGGAAATTGCCGTGACCAACCAATGGTCTAATCGCTTGATCGGTGACCAGCGCTACCCCGCTAATGACGGTGGCTATAAACTAGGGCCGCACCGGGCAACAGACCTGACCATGCCGCAATGGTACACTAACAATGAGCCTCGCCCCGAGGGGAAACGAACGACCTTTACCACAGCACCATTTTATTCAAAAGACGACCCGTTGATGCCCTCGGGAATGTTAGGACCGGTGCAGCTCAATTTTTCTAAAATCGTGACCTACCAACCCAAAAAGTAAACTATGGATTCGATTGTACTCTATTTTTTTTACGAACTCATCAAACTCACTGTTTGGAACCGAAATTTCGCTCCTTACGCCTGAATAAAGCATTTTTAAATTGCATAACCTTATCATTCTTAACGGCCTAAAAATCAAACCTCACAAGCGAAGAAATATGAAGAAAGTTTTAGTAAGTCTATTGGTTGCAGCAT
>JBAUIP010000237.1:0-2597 GCA_049683055.1 Pricia sp. | reverse complement strand
GTGTCCCACTAATTTCGCATCCACCGCAATCAAAAGCCGTTTTACTTTCTCCTGAGCCTGTATCCACATATTTCTGGCGGCCACTACGGTCACCACGGGAGTGTTTCGCAGCAGTTTCGATGCGTTCGCGGATTTTAAAAAGGAATTTATTGGGATGGACGGGGTCAGAAACCAGACCTGATATCCTAAAATCACCAAGTCATATTTTTTGCCAAGAATGTCTTGTCCGGGAGGATGAAATTCCGCTGGAATCTGCAGAAACGACTCCGGGAACACGTCGAAAAACCGCTGCGGTTTCCAAGGGAATTCATATCGAGGCTCGGGAACGATTTCGTAACGGGAAATGCGGACGGCTTCCCCCTCGAACGAACTGGCGATATTCTCCAAAATGGTCGTAAGTTGGCCGGTCTGGGAATAGTGTATGATAAGGACTTCCTTCATAAAAACGGTGCCGGTTGTGGGATACCCGTGTTCCCGTCTATAAAAGGGAATACGTTATTTGGCTAACGAAAAATGTGATTTTTATTTTATCGCCGCAATTTTTTGCAAGGCTGACCACCATGGGTAGCCCCTCGATTGAACCTTTACTTGTCATTTCTGTCTCCCCAGAAATCAAAATAGTTGAACCACTGCAACGGATACTTTTTGAGGATGCCCTCCATGCTTTCAGTGTATTCCTTGAGCAGACCCTGGGCGTCACGGGCCTTGAACTTAGCGGTTTGCGCATAAAGCTCATAATGTTTATTCTCACCTTTCATGAAATAGACGAACAGTACCGGCAGGTTGAGGCGTGAGGCCAGTAGGTAAGGGCCAATCGGGAAATGGGCCTCCTTCCCGAGAAATTTTTCTTTTAAGGTTTTGGCGCCGGGCATATAACGGTCACCGGTAAAAACGACCAGGCCTCCTTCGTCAATGGCTTTATGAATTTCGAAAATATGTGACATATCTTCTTTGACTACGATGAACTGCAAATGCGACTTGACCGAAATGCGGTCCATATACTCCTGAATGTTCTGATGTTCGGCCCGCGTGGTCACCATGCTGATGTTCGAGATATGGTAGCGGTCTTCCAAAAAATAGTGGGAGATCTCAAAATTTCCCACGTGACCACTGATTAAAATGCCGCCCTGATTCTTTTTGAGCAGGTTGTCGATGTGCTCGATGCCGTTATGTGTATAGGTAAATTTATCACGAAGGCCTGTAGAAATCGCTACCTTGTCGGTTATGGTCTGCCCAAAAGTATAATAGCTTTTATAGATGTTCAAAATACTTTTCCATTTTGAAAACCCGTGCCTTTTTCGAAAATAAGTATAAATATCCTTGTTGCTCTTTGGGGAGAACAGCACGTAATAGGCGATTACAAAACGGAGCAGAAGGTAGGCGGCGCCGATACCAAAATTGCGGAGAAAGAAAATGTAGATTTGGTAGCCCAAGAGGGTTCCACGTGATTTTCCTTCCCATTCCTTTTCCATGGTTTTAGGGGTGGTTGGGGTATTCGGAGTCGGCCGGGTTGTGTCGGTAACGGTCAATCGAGTTTTCTTTCGATAAGGTCGTAAAAATTCTGAAGGGTATGTACGTTTACGAAGTCTTCACCGGTCAGTTTCACCCCAAAGTTGCTCTCGACCGCGACCACGAGATCCACGAAATCGAGACTGTCTAGGTCCAGGGCGTCCTTTAAATTGGCATCGGGCACCAATGCTTCTTCCTCCACTTCGAAATCATCGATGAGAAATTCATCTACCTTTTCAACTATATTTTCCTTGGTCATCACCATGTTCATTTGCCTTTTTTTTGGTTGTTATAAATCCTTAGTTTGGTCTTGTTCGCTGAACTCTCTACGACGAATATGTCATCGGGCTTTCGACGAACATTTTTGTTCCAACTATCTATCTGTCAGGTCGATTTCTTGACTATTAAGGCGGAATTCGTTCCGCCGAAGCCGAAAGAATTTGACAAAAATACGTCAATTTTTTTGTTTAAGGTTTTCTCTACTAGGTTTAACTTTCCGGAATCCTCATCCGGATTTTCCAGATTGATATTGGGCGCGATAAAGTCGTGCTGCATCATCAACATGGAATAAATGACCTCGCTTGCCCCCGCCATCCAACACTCGTGGCCGGTCATCGATTTGGTCGAGCTTACGTAAGGATTGCAGGAACCGAACACTTCGTATATCGCCTTCGCTTCGTTGGTATCGCCAACCGGGGTCGAGGTCGCGTGGGCGTTGACGTAAGCGATAGCGGAGGCCGGTAAATCAGCATCCGTCAAAGCTCGGTGCATGGCCCTCGAAGGCCCTTCTACATTGGGGGTCGAAATATGGTCGCCGTTCGATGAAAATCCATATCCTACAATTTCCCCTAAAATAGGCGCTTTCCGTTTTTTGGCCGATTCGTAGTTTTCGATGATTAGGGATGCCCCGCCGCCACTGGGTACCAAACCGTTACGGTCTTTGTCAAAAGGTCTGGACGCTTTTTGTGGGTCGCCGGTGTGGGTAGCGAAAACGCCCAATCCGTCAAAACTACCCATGGCAAAGGGATTGATTTCCTGTGCCCCGCCCGCTATGATGCAATCTTGTAATCCGCTTTTGATCAGGTGGT
>JBAUIP010000236.1:0-2559 GCA_049683055.1 Pricia sp. | reverse complement strand
GTTTCGAGGTTTCGAGGTTTCGAGGTTTCGAGGTTTCGAGGTTTCGAGGTTTCGAGGTTTCGAGGTTTCGAGGTTTCGAGGTTTCGAGGTTTCGAGGTTTCGAGGTTTTGATTCTTTTGGCCTTAATCTTGATTGGCTTCAGGGATACCCTATGTATCATGATAAAATATAATAACACGCAACTAACAGGCTCGCACTTCCTTCTGAAACCACTATTTTTTCATTTGTTGATTTTCGATGGTCATTTTCTTCCTTATCTTACCGTACCAGTCCAACCCCAGAAGTACGACAACTCCTACTGCTACGAAGAACAAGGCCCACCAATTTTCAGCGTTTCCGAAATCGGGAAAGTAGCGTTCGTAGTTGATGATAATTTCCTTACCTCTGGAATCATACAGCATTTCGCCGGACAAATCGGTCTTGTAGACGGTTTCCTTCCAAGGCCAAACCACGCCCAGAGATCCCGTAATAAATCCGATGATGACGGCCGTGGTGATGTGCCTGAAATGCTTGAGTACGTAACCGAGCAAATGGGATAGGCTGACCAGACCGGTAGCCGATCCTGCTGTAAATACGGCCAAGATTGTCAGAATATTCAACCGCTCTTCGTTTTCGGCAAAACCGAAATTGCCTCGAAATACTTCTCCGATGGTTTCATATAGTGCGTTGACAGCATCCACCAGCAACAGCACGTAATTACCCAACAGAATAAGTATAAAAGAACCGGAGAGTCCGGGCAGGGTCATACCTGAAACGCTTATGATACCACATATAAAAATGAAAAATAGGTTGTCATTTTCTTTTGCGGGACTCAGAAAACTGATGGATATTCCTACCATCAATCCTATAATTCCGGCGGTCACCGTTTTCCGGTTCCAGTGCTCAAAATCCTTGGAAATATAGTAAATGGAGCCAAGGATCATCCCGAAGAAAGCGGCCCAGACGAAGAGTTCCTTTTTTTCCAGGAAATAATCCAGCAATTGGGAGACACTGAAATAGCTAACCAACATCCCAAAGACCAATAGAGTAAGAAAAGTACCGTTAACGTATCTGTAGAAACTCCGGAAGCGTCCGTTGAACAGCAGTTTGAAGGCTTTTGTATTAATTTTTTGAAGGGAGTAAATAAACTCCTCATAAAATCCGCCGACGAATGCAACAATACCGCCCGAAACCCCGGGAACTTTATTGGCAGCCCCCATGCACAGGCCCTTTACGGCCAAAAAGAATTTGTCACTGAACGTTCTTGGTTCGTACATTTGGGGAACTTCATTTATTTGAAAAAGGTCCGCTTACGGGTCGAAACGGGCGAAAATTTTCGTTCGTGCATTGTCGAAAGTTTCTTTTTTGTTGAAAGGGTTCGCCCCCGAGTATAATAACGAAATCACTGATTGCACATCAAGACTAACCTCATTTTTTCGCAGCGGTGCGCTCAAGGATAAAAATAAGTGAAAAACCAATGATAGCGGCAATCAAGGCGTAGATAAATTGGTTATCGCCTTCGAAGGCGGTGGGGGATACATTTTCGTCGATAATAATTATCTTCTCCCCGATGGTCTGTGTTTCTAGCACTCTTTTCCAAGGCCAAATTTTGTTGAGGGATCCGAGAATAAAACCGGTAAGCACCGCCAAAGTAATATTCTTGTAGTTGTTGAACATCCATTTGAGCAATTTGGCGAAACTGAGCAGGCCAAAGATGGCGCCGGCCCCGACTACTGCGACAATAGCGATATTTCGTTCGTGTACGGCATCCAAAACAGTTTTGTAGGAACCCAAAAGCACCAAAATAAACGCCCCAGAAATTCCCGGAAGTATCATGGCGCAAACGGCCAACGCCCCTGAGAAAAACATATAGGGCAGACTGTCGGTATTGCCCGATGGGGGCAGAGTGGTAATATAATAGGCCACGACGGCACCGATTATCAAAGATATGATGGTGCCGGCATTCCATACTTTGATTTCCTTCCCTACGAAAATTACACTGGCGGCGACCAATCCGAAGAAAAACGACCATAGCAAAATAGGTTCGTTTTCTAGCAACCAGCTGACAAGCGTGGCCAAGGAAAACAGACTGATAAAAATTCCAAGAAAGAGAGCCGCCAGAAAATTGCCATTGAGCTGCCGCCAAGCGGATTGGAATCCATTTTTTTTCCAGGTTTTGAAAAGGGAGAGGTCGACATTGTTGATTGATGTGATCAGCTCTTCGTAGATACCCGAGATAAAAGCGATGGTTCCACCTGAGACCCCTGGCACTACATCGGCGGCACCCATGGCCATTCCCTTAAGCGTGATTACCGCGTACTGTAGAAAATTTCTGTTTTCCATTCAATTGAATTCAATGGCGACAAAAATAATCTTTTATGTTGGGATGAAAGGAATAGGTTACCGCAAAGCCCGCTCCACGTTGGAAACAATATTCAGCACCCAATCCGTTTCGGCGTATTGGGGGAATTCGTTCTGAAAAAGGTGCAGTTTTTTGAAGTCGAGTTTCAACGCATCGATCAAACTGATTCTGGCATTGATCAAGTCGTTGATTTCCAGTAGAAAACCCGCCATCTTGAA
>JBAUIP010000235.1:0-4598 GCA_049683055.1 Pricia sp. | reverse complement strand
GTTCTGTCCTTGGCGACCGTGACCGATGGCCGCAACGGGACAGACCGTTTCACAAGGCGCGTGGTTACAGTGCTGGCACATGACCGGCTGAAAGGCTACATTCGGATTGGTGGCAGGGTTTTCAAGTTCCCCAAAACCGCCCAGCGAACCTTTTTCACCCGAGAGGCCATCAAACTCCTCTTTCTTGGTTACATCATCTCCGAAAGATTCTTCGGAAGAATAATATCTATCGATACGCAACCAGTGCATATCCCTACTTTTTCTTACCTCTTGCTTACCGACCACTGGAACGTTGTTCTCGGCGTGGCAGGCGATGACGCAGGCCCCGCACCCCGTACAGGCGTTCAGGTCAATGGATAGGTTAAAGTGGTGGCCGATGGAGCGGTCGAAACCTTCCCAAAGATCGACCGAGGTCGCGGGTACTTCTTGATGGTTCAGGGATACTTGGGGAACGTGGTTCCATTCCGCATGGTTCTCCGTGTTGAAAATCTCCAAGGTAGTTTCCTTGATGATATCGCCACGGCCCATAAGTGTGTTCTGCAACTGGATGCAGGCAAATTCGTGCCATCCCGTAGCCTTCTCGATAGTAGCGGACTGAATGCTGTTGAAATTCTGGTACAGGGGATAGGCATTGACACCGGTCTGCATATCTTCCCGCATTCCGACCTTTTTTCCGTATCCGAAAGAGAGCCCGATAGATCCCACCGCCTGACCTGGCTGAACAATGACCGGTACGTTTTCGACTGTTACGTCGTTCACGGTAATATTGGCGTAGCTACCGTTCAATCCACCATTGGCAACATTGCTATTTTCTAGGCCCAAACGCTCGGCATCGGCCCTGGATACTGTAACGTAGTTGTCCCAGGTAACCCTTGTGATGGGATCCGGAAACTCTTGTAGCCAAGGGTTGTTGGCCTGCTCTCCTGCGCCCATCCCGGTTTTGGAATACAGGGTCAACTCCATTCCGCCGCCGCTCGTGGCGTTGGTCAAGCTGCTGATAGCCGAGGTTATGGGAATAGCCGTTGCGGTGGACATACTTTCCTGTCCGTCCTGGGTATCCGTATCCTCTTTATCATCGGCTTCGGATGCTTCTGTCTGTGGGTCTGCGGAGGATGCCATATCCTCTTCGCCATTGGCCTTCAGTTCATCGACCCGTTCCGCGATACCGACTTCCTCCTGAAGCTCGCCGGTCATCTTCGACACCATGGGAAACATTTCGGGAGACAGTTTTGCGGAGGATGGCGTTACCCCATTGTGAAGCGCACGGTTCCAATCCTCTCCGTCCAAAATGGATGTATTCCAAGTTTCCTTGATGTAATCGTAGTAGCTTTGGTCGCTGCCCAGCCATTGGAGGACCGAGCCTTGCAACTGTCGTGTATCGAACAGTTCACGGATGGTGGGCTGCATGAGACTATAATGTCCCTTTTTGATCTGTACGTCGCCCCAAGATTCCAAATAATGGTTGGCGGCAGCAGTATATTGGGCGACCTCGGTGGTCTCGTTCCAGTTGGCGGAAAAAATAACGGAAAGTCCGACTTTTTCGATACCTGTTTTGAACTCAGCGGCATTGGGAAGCGTGTACATGGGGTTGACACCATCCATGATCAGGGCGCCTACCCTACCGGCGTTCATATCGGCGATCAAAGTATTGACGGCAGTTATATTTCCTTGGCGTACGTATCGGGGTTCGGCGGGATCGAAGGCCTTACTGCCCAGCATCTCGTTTATGGCCAAGACTACGGTCTGCGCGTTGACATCGTCGAGACCAGTGACCACGACGGCATTACCTGTATTGCCCTTTATCTGTGCGGCCACCTTATCGATGGTCATCTGTACGTTTTCGTCCAGCTCGCCTCCGACATTGGTGCCGTTCAATTTGGCATACAACTGCGCCAAGGCCACTTTCTGCAACATGGGCGTTAGGGGAACCCGCTTATCGGCGTTGGCCCCGGTCAGGGACATATTGGCCTCAAACTGCACGTGTCGCGACATTTTACCGTTTTTGGGCACACGGCTACGGGCATATCCGGCATCATAGCCGCCGCCCTGCCAGTCGCCTAGAAAATCGGCGCCGAAGGAAACAATCAGATCGGCTTTTTCGAAATCGTAGTCCGCAAGGGCTCTTTCACCATATTTCGCCTCGTAGGCAGACAGTGCGGCATCCTCGGATATCGCATCATACGTAACGTGGTTGACGTTGGAATAACGCCCCTTCAGCTCGCTCATTAAGCGATCCGTAGAGGGACTCGCATAGGTCTGGGTCAATATCGCTATCTGCTGTCCGGAGTTTTGAAGGCTTCCCAGTTTTGATTTGACCGCGGCATCTAGCGCGGACCATTCCACCGGTTCGCCATTGGCCAAGGGACCTTGCAGGCGGGTACTATCGTAGAGGGACAGTACCGAGGCCTGAACGCGGGCATTCGCGCCCCCGCCGACCATGGCATCTTTATTGTTCTCGATTTTGATAGGTCTTCCCTCTCGGGTCTTGACCAAGATACTGGCAAAATCAAAGCCGTTCGCTATCGTAGTGGCGTAAAAATCGGCCACGCCGGGAATGACGTTTTCGGGCTGCACGACATAGGGAATGGACTTGTAGACCGGCCCCTCGCAGGCGGCCAAGGAAGCGGCCGCGGTACTGAAACCGAGGTACTTCAGAAAATCCCTTCGGTTGGTCGATGTAGCGGACAGGTTCTCTTTGTCACCCAAAAACTCATCCATCGGAATCTCCTCGACAAATTCATTTTGCCTTAGCGCTTCCATCGTGGAATCGGTGGGATTCAGCTCCGCTTCGTTCTTCCAATATTTTTTATTCGATGCCATACACTCTGTTTACGATTCTTGACCCGCCCGTGTGGGAGACGGGATTACGAAGTTTGATTTGTTATTTTAATAATGGCATTTGCCACATTCGATACCGCCCATCTGTGCGACGGTCAGTTCGGCCACCCCATATTTGTTCGAGAGTTCTTCGTGTATTTTCTCGTAATAGGCGTTGCCCTCGACCTTAACGTTCGTCTCGCGGTGGCAGTTGATACACCATCCCATGGTTAGGGAGGAATATTGATACATAATTTCCATCTCCTCCACGGGGCCGTGGCATTCCTGACACTGTATACCTCCAACGATATGGTGCTGTGAATGGTTGAAGTAGGCAAAATCGGGCAGGTTGTGGATGCGCACCCACTCCACCGGTTGGCTGTCCCCAGTGTATTTCTGGTTTTCGACATCCCAGCCTACGGCGGCATACAGTTTTTCAATTTCCTTATTGTAATCCACCCCGTATTCCTGCTTCCCTTCGGCCAGGGTTTCCTCTCCGACTTGATATATGGATTTGTGGCAGTTCATACACACGTTCAACGATGGGATGCCTGAGTGGGCCGATACCCGTGCGGAAGAGTGGCAGTACTTGCACTCGATTTTGTTGACTCCCGCGTGGATTCTATGGGAATAGTGGATGGGCTGGATCGGGGCGTAGCCTTGATCGACGCCGATTTGCATCATCCATCCGTAGGCGAAATAAGCTCCTCCCAAGAGTAGGAAGACCACCGATACCAACACCAAAAACTGGTTTTGGGCGAAGGCCTTCCAAATCGGGGTACGTTTTTCCGTTTTTTCTTTTTCGACCGCAATGCCGTTGGCTACTGCGATTCGCTTCAAGGTCTTATTAACCAGAAAAAGCATGACGACCAGAAGGCCGAACACCAAAGCGAGGGCTCCTAGAATAATTTCGTTACCAATACCACCGGTCGGTGCCGCACCGGGCACGGCAACCTCGGCAGACTCCTCCGGCTGTTTGGGCGGGGCGGCCGTGTAGGCCAGAATATTATCTATATCCTCGTCGCTAAGCGTTGGGAATGCGGTCATCGCCGTTTGGTTGTACTCGTTGTACACCTCGTTGGCGTAAGCGTCACCGGAACTGATGAGCCCTTGGCTGTTCTTTATCCATTTGTACAGCCAGTCTTTCCCCAAGCCTTCTTCTTCTTGCAAACGGGTCTCTACATTGGCGAGGGCGGGACCGGTCATCTTGCGGTTCAGGGCATGGCAAGCGGCACATTGCTGGTTGAATAGCTGCTTTCCGGCCACGGGATCCCCCTCGAGATCCGCGGCGGCAGCTTCGGCGGCACCGGCAGCCTGGTCGGAATTGGCAACGGTGGCAGCGGTAGAATCTTGGGCTGCACTGGCGGCGGCGGCATCCTCGGCAGCTTCGTCCTGAGCAAAAATAGAAAGGGAAAGTAATAAGAAAATTAACAAACTTATACCTGAAATCGTTGGATTTTGATGGCGGTACGGAACTTGTCTCATATGCAATTTTTTTCTTGTGAAATCTTGACGCGAGTACCGAACTTTAATGCGGTTGAAGTCCAAATTTGTCGGTGTTGAAATCGTGTGCAAAAATACGACATAGACTTTATTTCGTAAATGTCAACGTCCCTATAATCCCTAATTTATAATTGTTCTAAATAATTGGATTTCGTTTTGTTTGATCTTTAAAGATTTACTTTTGTACTGGGCTTTGACACCCTTTAAACCAGTTACCATGAAAAGACTTATCTGCCTTATAGTTGTAGTGATTTCCTACAATTTCGGCTATGCACAGC
>JBAUIP010000234.1:0-2376 GCA_049683055.1 Pricia sp. | reverse complement strand
GGAAAACTGGCAGGATTTTTTATCAAACCATAGTTTACGCCATAGTTCAATCCTAAGCTACAAAAGAGTCTCTTAGTTCTTCTTCTTTTTCCCCTTCTTCATCTTGTTCTCATCAACAATAGGCGTCTCGGTCTTGACCGAATCGGGCACCGGAGCGGCGGCCGGCGGGTTCTTACGTGCCTCCAGGGCCTGCTTGCTCAAACTGGCCAGATTGAAATTGGGGTCGATAGCGAGCGCTTCGTCAATCAAAGCGATGGCCGCATCGGGATTCTCTTTGTTCTTATTGAATTCCGTCAATGCTTTTAAATGCAGGAACGCTGCTTTCAAAGGAACTTCGTAAGGTTGCTGTCGCTCATAAAAAGCGTATGTCATGTCATCCTTCGCGTTGGTAATACCGTATTCGATATTTGAGACCGCACCCTCGTTATTACCGGTCTGGATCTTAAGGTCCGCCAGTTCGTAGGCTAGATAGGGGTTGGGCTGTCTCTTGAATAGTTCCTCGAATTGTTCGAGTGCGCGTTTGGGCTGGTTCAGCGCTTTCAATGATATCGCCTTGACTTGCACCGCCATATCGGAATCGGTGGGCTCAAGCTCGATACCGATGGTATTCAGGGCCTGTAGGTGCTGATTATTGTTGGCGTAAACGTAGGCCAAAGTGTCCTTTCGCTCTTTTGATGGAGACAATACGTTCAAATGGGTAAGCGCGTTGATGACACCGTCGACGTCGCCCTGTTGTCGCATCTCTTGATAAAAGGCCTCATAGTGTTTTTGCAGGTCGTTCTGTGCCTGGGCGGTGAAGGTGAAGCCTATGGCCAAAAATAGTGTTACTGCCAAATTTTTCATGTGTTCGGATTAATAGGGTGTTGTTATGATTTTCGGTGTGCAAAAGTAGTATAATTATCACTACGAGACTGTTAAGTGCGGCGATAAAACGTATCGCGACGGAAATTCTAGGGAAAAGGGCATAAAAAAAGGACACCCGAAGACGTCCTTTTCTATGGTAGTTTGGTTTGGTAACATTTCAGGCAACGAGCGTCATTTCGTTGCGGTGATACGACTGTATAAGCCCGGCGTAAAAGGCCACACTTTTCGAATCGCGGTCGATGCAGCTCTTCAAGAAATCACAGAGATTCCGGAACCATAGATTGGCATGCAATGTAGGAATACAGAAATTGACCGTTTTCGGGTCGTAGGCCGTATCGTCCATCACGATATCCATTTCTACGCGTCTTCGGTGGTAATCGAAAACGACATCCGCCGCGTTGTAATGATTTTTGATAATCGCTACATGCAACTTTTCGAACTGTAGGGGAACTTTTTGCTTCGGACAACTAAGGGCGATCAAGTTTTCGATTTCCATCAAAACCCGCCCGCTTAAACTTGAATTTTCCATGGCAAAGAGTTTTAAAATTATACCTCAAAGTTATGTTTTAGTCGACGAAATACCCCTTGCGTTAACAACAAACGCGGCACTTTGTTGTGAAATGGCATAAATCTGTGGTGAACGCGAACTATAACGATGTAGTGAACCCGAATTTCTTAACATTTGTAAGGTTGTAGGAAAGCACTTTTTTGCCAAATTTGGGTCTATTTATAACATATTCAGGTGGTTGTAGTCCTTTTCTGATAGCTGTTTCGGTGTAGTAGTCCTGTTTTGTAGGATGCTGGGGATAGACCCCGTTAAAAGTCTCGTTCCACCAATTTTTATGTAGGATTTCGGTGATAATTCGGATGCAATCCGTCAGATGGATGAGATTGATGGGAGCGTTGCCGTTGGACAGATTTTGCTTTCCGGAAAGCATGGTGATGGGATGCCTATCCGGACCGATCAATCCCCCAAATCGGATGATGGTCGCTTTCAGATCGGCATCCTGGCGGAAGATTTTTTCGGAGGCCACCAGCTGTCTGCCGGATTCCGAGACTGGTGCGGGGGGAGTTTGTTCGGTCACCTCGCCCTCGGCATCCCCGTAAACGGATGTACTGCTCACAAAAATGACCTTTCTCACCGAGGATGCTTTAATTTCCCGATGCAGATGCTGCATCTTTTTGACATAGTTTTCCTTCTTCCCGCTGCGTAGGCCGGGCGGCACGTTGATGACCAGGGCATCCATATCCTCCAGAAAACCGGATGCGTCTCCTTGGATACCATCCTCTGAAAGCGAAATCAAAAAGGGGTGGATGCCCTTTTCTTTGAGCTTCCCCGTTTTTTCTTCGGAGGTCGTACTGCCATGGATGGTGTGGCCATCCTTTATCAGCTGCTCTGCCAGTGGAAGTCCCAGCCAACCACATCCCATAATTGCTATTTTTTTTGTCATAGTTCGATATCGTTTGTTAATAGCCGCGGTGCAAGGAATTGCAAGTTTGGCCGATGGTTTC
>JBAUIP010000233.1:0-8162 GCA_049683055.1 Pricia sp. | reverse complement strand
GCCCAGTATGAATATTCGGGATATCTTGAGGAGCGAAAATTCCGAAAAAGGGGTCAAGGAAAAGATATTAAAAGCCATCGGAAGCCGCTCGAAAACGGGTTTTGAGGCTCAGGAAAAGTACAAAGGCGTATTCGATAACTCGATGACTTCCATCGGGGGGTAGGGTAACCAATGAAATGCCAGTCTAAACTCCGATTGAACTGACGAATTTTTGAAGACTTTTGAGAGATAGGTCTGGAGTTCTTGGATTTTGGAATTTATGGAGCGAGCGAAGATGGATAAGAATGAACTTTCACATATAGATGATTCCGGAAACGCGACCATGGTCGATGTTTCGGGAAAAAAGCCCAGCGCCCGAGAGGCGGTAGCATCCGGTCGGGTGGAATTTCCCTCCGATGTGTTCGAAACTTTAGCTGCAAAGGATTTTTTAGGGAAAAAGGGAAGCATCCTACAAACCGCCGTTATCGCGGGAATTCAAGCGGTCAAAAGGACATCGGACCTAATTCCCCTTTGCCATCAGATTAACCTATCCAAAATAGATATTGACATTTATCCCTACAAAACGAACTTGGAAATCCGATGTACGGTGCGGTGCAACGAACGGACGGGAGTCGAAATGGAAGCCCTGACTGGAGTTTCCGTAGCCGCTTTGACCATTTACGATATGTGTAAGGCCTTATCGCACGATATTCGAATCAACGACATTCAATTGGAACAAAAAACAGGAGGAAAAAATGATTATAGGTCCTAAAATATACGGTTTGGTGCTCGCCGGAGGAAAAAGCACCCGCATGGGAAAAGATAAGGGGTCCATTCCCTATCACGGTATGCCGCAACGGGAATACCTGTACCATTTGTTAAGCCGGGTCACCGATGAAACCTACGTAAGCATCCGCAGCGATCAGCAATCGGAATTTTCCGAAAGTATGGAAGTTATCGTGGATGATGATACGTACAAAGGCCCATACAATGGTATTTTATCTGCCCATAAAAAATTCCCCGAAGTGGCTTGGTTGGTACTGGCCTGTGATTTGCCACTCATCGATTTGGCCGCCTTGCAGGAACTGATTGCGGCTCGCGACCCCAACGGGCTGGCAACGGCATTTGCCCAAAAAGAGGATCCGCTGCCCGAGCCCCTCTGTGCCATTTGGGAACCAGTGGGATTGGAGAAATCCATTACTCATCTTGAAGAGGGCAATGGAACCTGTCCACGTAAATTTCTGATCAATGGCGAGGTGAAACTGGTATTTCCGACCAATGAAAATGTTTTGATGAACGCCAATTCCGAGAAGGAATATAAGGAGGCGATAGTGAGATTGAGCATTGAGTAGAAGGAGTTGATTGAGTAGAAGGTATTGAATGTGGACATGAATCAAGAACGCTACAATAGACAGATTATTTTACCGGGTTTCGGCCCCGAGGCCCAAGAAAGGCTGAGCCGATCGAAAGTACTGGTCGTTGGTGCCGGAGGCTTGGGCGTTCCGGTGTTGACCTATTTGAACGCTATGGGTGTAGGCATTTTAGGAATTGTGGATAGCGATACTGTTTCGCTCTCCAACTTACATCGGCAAGTTCTCTATTCCGAAAAGGACATCGGTCGGCCTAAGGTAGATGTGGCGTTGGAGCGACTGAAAGTCCAGAATTCCGATACCGAACTGGTCGGACATAATACCTTTTTGACTAAGGAAAATGCCCTGACAATCATAGCGGAATATGATGTGGTGGTCGATGCATCCGACAATTTTCCGACCCGATATTTGGTCAATGATGCTTGCGTTGTTATGAACAGGCCTTTCGTTTACGGTGCGCTACACGGTTTCGAGGGACAAGTAAGTGTTTTTAACCACGAAGGCGGACCTACTTATCGCTGTCTTTTTCCGACCATGCCAAAATCCGATGAGGTGCCCGATTGCAACCAAAACGGAGTGTTGGGAATACTACCCGGAATCATCGGAAACCTTCAGGCCCTAGAAACTGTAAAGGTGCTGACCGGAGTGGGGGAGTCCCTTTCCGGAAAGTTGCTGTTGTTCGACTCTCTTACTAATTCCTTTCAGAAAATCAGTTTTCCCGCAAAACCTGAAAATTTGCAAATTAGTGCGTTGCAATCCGATTATGATTTGGATTGCGAGTTGAGGACAAAAACCATGAATGTCGATACTTTCTTGCGGTCCATCGAGAATGATACCCCTCAATTGATCGACGTGCGGACGCCAAAGGAATTCAATAGAAACAACTTGCGTATCGCAAAAAATATTCCTTTGTCCCAATTAGAAAGTCGACAGGAAGAAATCGACTTTGAAGTGCCAGTGTACCTCGTCTGTCAATCCGGTGCGCGGAGTAAGAAAGCCATTGGAAAACTTTTAGTTCTTCGACCCGACGCCCAATTGATCAATATCGATGGTGGAATGAACCAGATTCGACTGCATGGGGTTACCGCTTGAAATCCCATGTTTACTGCTTGAAATCCGAGCTTACCGCTTAAAAGTATGGAATTGCCACTAGAAAACCTCGTCCTTCTATGTTTCGGTTTCTTTGTGGTAGCTACCTTGTATTCCTCCGTAGGTCTTGGAGGCGGTTCGAGCTATTTGGCCTTGCTGGCCCTTTTTTTTGGAGGATTTTTCGCCATCCGTTCCATCGCGTTGCTCTGTAATCTGATTGTGGTTTCGGGCAGCACATACCTTTATTTCAAAAACGGCCACGCCAAAATCAAGGATTTTCTTCCTTTTGTAGTGACCAGCATCCCCTTGGCCTTTCTTGGGGCTA
Organism: Pricia sp.; assembly: GCA_049683055.1. Classification (GTDB taxonomy): domain Bacteria; phylum Bacteroidota; class Bacteroidia; order Flavobacteriales; family Flavobacteriaceae; genus Pricia. The sequence continues at coordinate 5,399 of JBAUIP010000233.1, read as the reverse complement.
CTTTTCGATTGGAGGAATATGTTTTCTTTATTCTACTGGGAATATCCTTGGTCTGTTCGTCACTTTTTTTGGCTTGGCAGAGCTTTTCCTCCGGAAATACTGTTCAACAAAATACTTTTGAAAAGAACCTCTACGACAAGAATACTCTTAAAAAGAAAACACACGGACTGGAGAAGAACCTGAACTCAGATGAGAACGTTACTCCCGAGAACACGAAATCCTACCCTAAATTCGTCCCTTATTTGTTGGGCGGTGGTATCGGCCTATTATCTGGATTGGTAGGTATCGGTGGTGGCATTTTCTTGGCACCGGTATTGAACCATCTGCGCTGGGACCGGTCCATTAAAATTGCCGCTTTGGCCAGTTTCTTTATTTTGGTGAATTCCCTTTCCGGTATTGCAGGGCTGGTAACGGGAGATATGCTGCGGCTTCCCTGGAAGGAAACTTTGGCACTAGCTGGCTCCGTGCTCATCGGGGGGCAATTGGGCATCCGAATTAGCCTGAAACGATTAACGCCCAACGGTATCAAACGAGTTACCGCCCTGCTAGTGTTAGTGGTCGGAATCCGGATTTTGATTAAGTATTTACCCGAGGTTTTTTAATCCAACCTTCCGCAAATCCCTACTTTTGTCCATTAATCCATTTTGCAATTGAAAACACTTTTACACCCAACATACTTTCCCAACATCGCCACTTTCGCAATTATCGCCCAGCGCGAAATCCAATGGGAGGTAGAGGACAATTTCCAAAAGCAGACCTACCGCAATCGTTGTTATGTATGCACCGATCAGGGGCGGCATATGCTGAGCATTCCCATTCAACATGTAGGTGGAAAACAGGGAAGGCAAAAATACAAGGATGTTCTGTTGGATAATTCCTACCCTTGGCAGCGGGAACATTGGCGCACGTTGCAAACAGCCTACCGCACTTCGCCCTTTTTCGAATACTACGAAGATGATATCGCCTCACTCTACGAAGAGACCCACGATAAGTTATTGGATTTCAACCTCAAGACCATCAAGACTATTTGCGAGTGCCTTCAAATTGAAATGCCCGGTCAAAAAACAAGCACTTACGAACCAGAGCCCAATTCAGATGCGGTACGGAATCTGCGCTTTTTGGTCAACGCCAAACGAAAAGTCTATGTCGAACTAAGTGATAGTACTGAACGAACGGCCGATGCCGGACGAAAGACTATATCCGAACGAAAAGCCGCTCCCGTACAAATGGCCGGGGTTGGCAATGAAAAAAAACAAGTGGGGCATAAAAACACAAATAAGGCAGCGGGGAATACCGAAACCAAACAAAATTTCAAATCCGCCCAAGAAGAATACGTACAAGTGTTCGGCGACCGGCACGGTTTCGTCCCCAATACCAGTATCTTAGATTTGCTTTTCAACGAGGGTACGAACGCCTTGACCTATCTGAAGAAACAGCCCATAGATTTCCTGAATGTTTAGGTTTATCGTCCACTATGGCATCCATTTTTTGGTGCCCATCGCCATCGGTTTCCTCTTTTTTAAGGACCACCGATGGAAGGTAATTCTTATTCTTTGGGCGGGTATCCTTATCGATGTCGACCATCTTTGGGCGGATCCAATCTTTGACCCCGACCGCTGTAGTGTCGGGCTTCATCCCTTACATAGCTACTTCGCGATAGGGGTCTATGCAATGCTTAGCATCTTCAAAAAAACTCGCATTTTCGGCTTGGCCTTACTCCTCCATATCTTTGCAGATGTAATGGACTGTTTGTTGAAGTCTTCGGGATAATAGAAGCAAAATTGCGATGGCACGATTTGCTACAAGTGTAGGTCCGATTTCGACAAATTAATCCTTCATCCGAAAAGAGGCCATTACGGGATAATGGTCCGAATATTTTAAATCGTAATTTTTGTGGCCCTGGATCTCGAAGTTGTCATCGGCCATGATAAAATCGATGCGAAGGGGAATATGTAAATAATTGAAAGTGCGGCCCAGACCCGATCCGGCCTCGATAAAGCTGTCCTGCATATTTCCCTTGATCAAATGGTACTCCTTGGAAAATTGGGTGTTGTTGAAGTCCCCGCACAACAGGGTCGGATATGGATTTCCCGCAATATGCTCCCTAATCATTTCGGCCTGTTCTTCCTGTTTTTTGAATCTCTCCACTACCTTTTTATAGAGCCGTTCAGATGATTGGGAGCGCAGCACCCCGGTTCCCGGCGTGATGCCCAATGACTGCATATGCAGGTTATACAGTCTTAATGTATCCCCTTTATAAGCGATATCGGCGTAGGAACCATTGTTGATGCTGTTTGGAAAGTGGATGGTTTCCGCATTGATGATAGGATATTTCGAAAAAATTCCTAAATGTACCTTATCGCCTGTCGATATTTTTTTGAGATAGTGATACGGATAATCCAAAAAATCCCCTTGGGTCTTGATACTTATTTCTTGGATACAGACGATATCGGGCCGTTCCTGCAGTATCAGGGCCCTGATGTCCTGAAAAACGGTACCGCGTTCCGCCCATCCAAACTCCGTGAAACTACGCACGTTGTAACTCATTACCTTGATATCTTCATCAAGGAAAGGCTCATCCGCAGAACCCAATTTTAGGAAGGTCCCCAGCACGAAATAGCCGAACAGTAGTACGAAGAACGATGGTAGCATCTGACGTTTTCCTTGGATGGCCCAACAGAGAAAAAACAGGAAGTTGATGGCGACCAAAACGGGTACCGCAAGGCTCAAAAAGGACAAAAAAGGAAGAAAATCAACGGTAAGGTACGGCACGGCACAGGCGAGCAAAAGCAGGAAAACGAAAACTAAGTTCAGGGCGTATACAATCTTGTTGAAAGTGGATAGTCCCTTCACGGAGGAGAGTTTAGGTGGTGTTCGGTTTGTCGTACGCTGGTCAATCTTCTTTGCCTGCCTTGAACAGGTAGTCCTTTTCCGCCTTGGAGAGGCTCTCGTAGCCGGACTTACTTATTTTATCGAGTATGGCATCAATTTTTTGTTGGTGGTCGTCTTTATCAAAATACGGCCGGCGTTCAGCGGTGGATTCCTTCTTTCGATAGACCGTTTTCATAGGGGCCTTTTTTCTTCGCCTACCTCCACTGGGGGAGTCACTTTTCTTGAACATATCAGAGATTGCATCCATAAATTTGGAAAATCCCTCGCCGATATCCGTGCCGTTATAGAGCTGTCGGGCGTAGATGTATCCTAAGGCTGCCCCACCTAAATGGGCCAGATGTCCGCCGACATTACCGCCAAAGGGAATCCGTACCAAATCCATAAGAACCACGAAAACGCCCACTTGCCACAGTTTGACATTGAAAAAAATAATGCGTACCTCTTGGTTGGGAATATAGGTACACACAAAAATCAGCACTGCCATGACTCCCGCCGAGGCCCCGATAAGGGAAGTTTTTTGTCCCATCAAGGCGGGAAAGATATTGTAGCTCAGCAGAAATAACATCCCTCCTAGAATAACGCCCAGAAAATAAACGTTCAAGAAACGTTTGCCGTCGAAAAGGTTGAGCAGAATGCGTCCCGCAACGTAAAGAATATACATATTCCAGAGAATGTGAAAAATGTCACCGTGCAAGAAGGAATAGGTGATAAGGGACCATGGCTGCATCAGAAAATCGAAAAAATCCTGGGGCAACGCGAACCAGTTTTCCACCGCGGGACTGACCAAAGCGGTAATCAATCCCATAACCACAAAAACAAGCACGTTGATGGCGATGAGCTTTTCGGAAACGCTCAGCCTCGCATATTGGTATCTCAATCCTCCCTCCATCTTAGTATCCTGTTAATCGTATCACTTTTTCGTCCTGAGCACTGTGTTTCCCTGACACTATCTGTCCCACCGATTGTTCTCGAATTCGTTCTTCTTCCAGTACCACATCATAATAAATCCGGCAATCGCCCCACCGATGTGAGCGAAATGGGCGATTCCGGTAGCGGCGCCCGTAAATCCGAATATCAAGTCCCCAGCAATCAATAAAGGCACAAAATATTTGGCCTTTATGGGAATTGGTAGAAAGATAAGCATTAGTTCCGCTTCGGAAAAGGCAAAAGCGAAAGCTACCAAAATTCCGTAAATCGCTCCCGAAGCCCCGACGGCAGGGGTGCTAAAGGCACTCAAAAATCGATCGACCCTATCGGCCCCGATCATTTCGTTCCAAGCGGGACTGTAATTTCCTTCCGAAATGATCTGGATTATCTGGTTTTTGTCCACTCCTTGGTCCACTAACGCCTGTAGTCCGTCCTGAAACAGAAAATAGTTGACCCCGGTATGCAACAGGGCCGCCCCGAGACCGGCGGAAAAGTAAAAGAACAGGAACTTGTTGCGGCCCCACATCTGTTCCAGCGGGCTGCCAAAGGCCCAAAGGGCGTACATATTGAACAGAATATGGAAAAAACTGCCATGCATGAACATATGGGTCACAATCTGCCACCACTGAAAATTCGGATTTTCGGGATAAAATAGCGAGAACCAAGCGAACATCTGGTCACCATAGATTTGGGTCGCGATAAATACGATTACATTGATAATCAGCAGATGCTTTACCGCATCGGTCAGTCTTCCCATTTAAATAAACTTTTTATCGATATCGTTTTCCGTGATGGTAATGTACACGGGTTTGTTGAACGGACTCGTCAGCGATTCCTTACAAGCGAATAAATCGTTGACCAACGCCAATTGCGATTGGGGGTCGAGCACTTCGCCGGTCTTGACGGAGAGGGTCTTGGCCAAGGTTTTCGAGAGCAGATCGGTGTGTGAAAAACTCTCACCGGTGACCTCCTGTTGGTAATCCGATATCAGTTGGTCCAGCACCATGCCCACCTCGCTTTCCGCGACCAATAAAGGTACGCCGGTGACGGTAATGGATTCATCCTGAATCGTGTCGAATAGGAATCCCACCGATACTAAAATGGACTCGATTTCCTTCAGGGCATTGATTTCGGAGGTGGAAAAGGATAATGTCAACGGAAACAATAATTGTTGACTGACCGCCTCCTTGACCGTGCTATTTTTCAAAAATCGCTCGTACAACACCCGTTGATGGGCCCGGTTCTGGTCAATGACCACCATGCCCGAGCGGATGGTCGTTACAATATATTTTCTCCGGATCTGAAAGGGGATGGCTACCGGCTGTACCTCCTTTTCGCCCTCAAAAATTGATCCGGTAATGGTGTCCGATTCGTAGGTCACGCTACTTGAACCTTCGTTCCGGCCCAATTTGGATTCCATCCCAACGTAGAGATTTTCCCAGCTGGCGTTATGGGTTTTCGGATACGTTGCAATATGGCCACTATTCCATAAATCACCCTGATTCCTTACGCCCCCACCACTTCTGATGCCGCCCCCATGGCTTTCCCGAAAAGGATTGAATCCGGCATCTACTGTCACC
>JBAUIP010000232.1:0-9508 GCA_049683055.1 Pricia sp. | reverse complement strand
AAGCTGTATCGTCGAGGAGGATGTCCAAAAATGTGGACTCCACTTTAACGGTATCAACATCAAACTGACCAAGTGCGGCGGCCTCACCCCTGCCCTGCGAATGATTAAAAAGGCAAGGGAACTTGGTCTCAAAACCATGGTCGGCTGTATGACGGAATCCACAGTAGGTATTTCCGCCATCGCACAGCTACTGCCCCAACTGGACTATGTAGATATGGATGGACCGATGCTGCTCAAGGAGGATATTGCCGACGGAGTCAAAATTTTGGAAGATGGAAAACTGGAATTTCCCAATTTGGGAGGAAGCGGCGTAGCGCTTAGAGCAAACTCGGAACTAGAAATAAAATCGTCACAAGATACAAGGGCGGCTTTTGACACCGGTTCAGGAACAGAGAAAAGCCCGCCATCGAAAGCAGGTTCTGCATTTGAAACAGGTTCTGCATTTGAAACGGGTTCGGCATCCGAAAAAGGTGTGTCGAACATAACAGCTCCAACCTCCGACAAAATTCCTCAAAAACAAGTTCGAAAGTAATGGCACAGTACGTTGAATCCTTTCCGGGCCGTGAGATAGTACTGAAGGGTAAAAAGTATCTCTATTTTGGAGGTACCGCCTATTTGGGACTACAGACCGACGAGGACTTTCAGCAATTGTTTATAGAGAACATTAGAAAATATGGAACGAACTACGGCGCTTCCCGACAGTCCAACGTACGGATATCCCTTTTCGAGCAGGCGGAAAATCACTTGGCCGATTTCGTCGGCGCCGAAGCCTGCGCCACCGTGTCATCGGGATATCTGGCGGGGCAATGGGTAGCACAAGCCTTGAACAACAAAACACATCGGTTTTTTTATGCGCCCAACAGCCATTGTGCCATGGCTCCGGTCAAAACGAAACATTACACCACTTTTACAGCCCTGAACATTGCCATACGGGAACATTTGCGCGACCGGCAGAACCCACCGACCCCGGTCGTCTTTTTGGATGCCATCGATTTTTCGGGCTGCAACTATCCCGATTTCGAACCCCTACAATTATTGCCGTTGGATAAGATTCTCCTTGTCGTCGATGATTCGCATGGTATCGGTATCGTCGGCAAAAAGGGGGAAGGCATATATCGGATGCTCTCCCGATTAACCATCGGGGAATTGCTTGTCTGCTGCTCTCTCGGAAAGGGCTTCGCAATTCAGGGGGGAGCGGTTTTCGGACGCCGGGAAAGAATATCCGAACTGATGAATACTCCCTTTTTTGGAGGGGCGAGTCCCGCCGCCCCAGCGGCATTAGCGACGCTGATGGATGCCGAATCGCTATACTCGCAGAAACGAAAGAAACTGCGTAAGAATATTGCCCTGTTTAGGGAGTCCCTCAAAAATCCCAAGAAATTCAGTGGTATGAAAAACCATCCTGCCTTCAGCTTTGCGGACGTTCAACTGACGGAATATCTTGAACAAAATGGCATCCTCTTGACCCATTTTCCCTACCCTGACGACCAAGCGCACGTGATGAGCCGCATCGTTTTAAGCGCCCACCATCGTGAAGAAGATGTAGCTAGGTTGACCGGGTTGCTCAATGAGCAGCGGGTTTAAGCGGGATACCTCAAACATCAATCCACGCCCCACCAAATTTGGCATATACAAAATTTAGGGTAAATAAATAATATTATTTCAAAATAAATCGTAATTTAATTGAGTATTCAAAAATCTAGAACCCTAAAAGCACTATATCATGAAAAAAGTATCTGCACTGGCCTTGACGCTTATATTTGCGGTCTCCATCGTTGGTCTGATGTCCTTGAGGCCACAATCGGAAAATTCCCTGGAAGGTACCTGGGAACTTATCAATCGATACAATTGGGAAGACGGTAATGTTTCGGACACCCTGCCCAATACCAATGGATATCGACAGGTCAAAATTTATAGCAAGGGAAAGGTGATGTGGACACGCCACTCTCCCGATGACCCCGCGGAATGGTTCGGGTTTGGATCTTACACCCACACCGAAAACCAATTGGAGGAACAATTGGAGTATGGTTCAGAAACCATGATGAAGATTCAGGATACCGTTAAGGTGTTCAAATTCGAACTGCAACTGGACGAGGACAATTACAGCCAGATTACGGTGGACGAAGAAGGAAATCGAAGTTTTTCCGAAAACTACCGACGTATCGATTGAGGAACTGTCCTTAAGCCTAAGACTAGAAAATCGTCCCATTAGAAAAGCCCCGATGTTGCAACATCGGGGCTTTTTTATTTGAATCGCGCAATCGGCATGTGGCCGTATCGGACGCGATATCGATTTATCCCTTAGTTTCGGCATCACTAAACAGATAGACATTTCACGCCTCCCTCATTTCAATTGCCTTCTTCTTTCAGACCACTTCCTCAGGTTCGGCCTCGATGGTCGCAAGATATCGCTCCGCATCCAAGGCTGCCTTACAGCCCGTTCCGGCGGCCGTGACCGCTTGACGGTAAATCTTGTCCTGGGCGTCGCCGCTGGCAAATACGCCGGGCTTGTTGGTCTTGGTGGATTTTCCGTCTGTAATGATGTATCCGGTGTCGTCCATATCCAATTGCCCCTTGAAAATATCGGTATTCGGTTTATGGCCGATAGCGATGAAGAGTCCGGTTATCTCGATCTCCTCTTTTTCCCCGGTTTGGTTATTGACGATCCGAAGACCTTCGACCACATCATCACCCAATACTTCGTCGACCTCGGTCTCGTAGCGAATTTCAAGGTTGTCCAGATTGTTTACCCGATGCTGCATGGCCTTGGAGGCCTTCATATAATCCTTCCGTACCAGCATGGTCACCTTATTACAGATATTCGCCAGATAGGAGGCTTCTTCCGCCGCGGTATCTCCGCCTCCGACGATGGCCACATCCTGTCCCTTATAAAAAAATCCGTCGCAAACGGCACAGGCCGATACCCCGCCGCCACGCAAGCGCTGTTCACTGGGAATGTTCAGGTATTTGGCCGAGGCTCCTGTAGAAATAATAATCGTTTCCGCCTCGACCACCTTCTCCTCATCGATGGTCACCTTATGGATACCGCCCGCCTCATCACTGAGTTCGACGGCAGTGGCCCGACCAATTCGTACATCGGTTCCAAAACGTTCGGCCTGCTGCTGCAGTTCGACCATCATGGTAGGCCCATCGATGCCCTCGGGATATCCCGGAAAGTTATCTACCTCGGTGGTGGTGGTCAACTGTCCCCCGGGTTCCATTCCGGTATATACCACGGGCTTCATATCCGCCCGTGCGGCATAGATTGCCGCGGTATATCCGGCAGGGCCGGAACCAATTATTAAGGTTTTCAATCGTTCGATGTTGTCTGACATAATCCTATCCTCCTTTTAAAAAATTCGTACACAAAAATAGCCTTTTTTGGAAAAAGGACTATCCCCAAAGTTATTAAAAATTATACCCGATCAGTCGTCAAGGGTCGGAAATACTTACACAGTTCGGCATCCATCCTCATGAAACACAATTCCTAAAATCCCAAAAAATATCCCAAAAACCAAACCTTTGCATTTTGATACCGTAGGTATTTATGAAGCGCATACCGTTTTCTAGCAACACGACCAGACTGCGAACCATTAAATACCGCTGTCAAATGAACTCACACGACCCGGAAGGGACCCCACAACTAAAAGCTGCGATTATCGATGATTCCGAAACCCATCGTGCCATCCTCCGAAAACTTATAGAGAAGCATCCCGACCTTGATTTTTGTGGCTCTTACCGCAATGGTATCGAAGCCAAGAACAACGGTTGCGAAAAAAATGCGGACCTTATTTTTTTGGATGTAGAGATGCCCTTTATCGACGGGTTCGACCTGTTGGAGTCCTTTAAGGAAAGGCCACAGGTCATCATTATCAGTGGTCGCCCCGACCATGCGCTGAGGGCCTTCGATTACGATGTTGCCGACTATCTGCTCAAACCCATACCGGCCCAACGCTTCGATATCGCGGTCAAAAAAGTACTCCGAAATACTGGAACTGCCAACGGTCATGATGACGAACATATTTTTGTCAAGAGTAATTTCAGGAAAGTAAGGGTCGATTATAAGGATATCAAATGGATCGAGGCCTTGGGGGATTACGTCAAGCTGATCACCGAAAAAAAGAATATTCTCGTTCTCACCTCCATGAAAGCCTTCGAAAAGCGATTGCCGGAAGAACAGTTCCTCCGAATACACAAATCGTACATTATCAATCTTGACCGAATCGAAAATTTCAATAATACGGTCGTGCAAGTCTGTGGAAAGCAGATGCCATTGAGCCGAAAAAGAAAGGCGCGATTGATGGATGCTCTTGGGGTCGGGTAAGATTTTGTTTATCTTTGCCGGGCAAATGCCATTTATGGCAAGACGACCTACAAAAGCATGGAGCCCCGAAAATTGAAAACCATAGTTATAGACGATTCCAAGATGCAGCGGACCGCTGTTACGGAACTGGTACGAAAACACCCCGACCTCGATTTAGTCGCCGACTACAAGAACGGCATTGAAGCCCGCATCGAAATGGAGCAAAACCGGGTGGACCTTGTCTTTCTCGACATCGAGATGCCGATCATCAGTGGTTTTGACTTTATTGAATCCCTAAAGGAGCGGCCCCAGATTGTTCTGATTACCGGAAAGGCCGACTACGCCATGCAGGCCTTCGAATACGACGTTACCGATTATCTTTTGAAACCGATTACGGCCGAACGCTTCAAAATTTCGGTCAAAAAAGCGATGGCCAACCGTGGGGATAGCGAACCCGATGATGTGGGGGATTCTTATATCATCGTCAACAGCAAGCTTAAAAAGATAAAAGTATCGCTCGAGGAGATACAATGGGTAGAAGGGTTGGGGGACTATATAAAAATCGTCACCGAAAGTAAGGGTATTCTGGTACTTTCGACCATGAAATCTTTCTTGGCGCAATTGCCGCAAGAAAACTTTATGCGCATTCACAAGTCGTACATCGTGAATTTGGATAAAGTGGAGAATTTCAACGGTTCGCAGGTCGAGGTCGACGGCCATTCCATTCCGCTTAGCCGCAACAAGAAGGCCCAATTGGAGGAAGCACTTTTGAATTCCCCCCTCTAGCGGAAGCTGAATCTACCCTTGGAAGCTGAATTTTATTCCGGCATCGAATCCATCGGCATAAATCGAATTAATGCGACGGATTCAATGTATCACAACAAATCCAATCTATCCCCGGCGCATTAAGTCTATTGCGATGACGAAATAACCGGCAGAGGTTTCAATTAGGTTGCGACCACGCTTGTTCCACCGCTGGGCTTGACCTCGAAGGCCTCCAAATCGATATCGAACTCTTTTTTGTACGCTCTGGCGGCATCTTCCACGAAGGCCTCGACATCTTCTCCATGCACAATGTTCAGAATACATCCGCCAAATCCGCCTCCCGTTTGTCTTGCGCCCAATACCGCGGGATTGCTTTTGGAATGATCGACCAGAAAATCAGACTCGGCGCAGCTGACCTCGTACAGCTTGCTGATGCCATGATGTGCGGCGTAGAGCAGTTGCCCGGCCGATATCAAATCTTTGTCCCTTAGCGATTTGGCCATTTCGAGCACCCTTTTGTTTTCCGCAACGATAAATTTACAGCGGTTGAATACGGTGGCGTTCATGTCGTTTTCAGAGGCCGTCAGCATTTCTTGGGTAACGTCCCGAAGCGTTTTTACTTTGGGATATTTTTTTTGGATGGTTTCCACTCCTTCCTCGCACTCCCGTTTTCGGGTATTGTACTCGCTGGAGGCCAGATTGTGTGATACCTTGGTGTTCAAGAGGATGATTTGATAGGGATGCAAATCAATGGGGATGTAGTCGTGTTTTAGGGATTGGCAGTCCAGAAGGATGACATGTCCCGATCGGCTCATGACGGAGGCAAATTGGTCCATTATACCACATTCAGTGCCGACAAAGGTGTGTTCCGCGGTTTGAGAGAGCTCCACCATTTCAAGTTTGGAAAGGCACAGACCGAACAGTTCGTTGAGACCGAAGGCCAATCCGCATTCCAGCGCAGCAGAGGAGCTCAGGCCGGAGCCGGTAGGCAGGTCGCTTTCGAGAATGCAGTCAAATCCCCGGACCCGGTGGGCGGAATCCGATTTTTCGATACGTTGCGAAATCTCGTTGAGTACCCCAAGGATGTAGTTTTCCCACTCCGTCTCGCTTCTGGCGATGGTTTTCAAGTCCAGTTCAAAGCCTGTATCATAAGTTTTACTATACACTCGGCAATGGGATTCCGACCCGTTTTTCTGGAACTGAAAACGGATTTTCTTCTCGATGGCCGTTGGAAGCACATAACCCATATTGTAATCGGTATGCTCACCGATAAGGTTGATGCGGCCGGGAGATTCGACGGTCAATTCCGGAATGAAGTCCTCAATAAAATCCATGGTAGTCAAAAATTGAATGTTGGCATTCTAAGGTGCGCTGTTTTCAATCATCTCCGGGGTCGCCACTGTTCTGAAACCCAAATGCTCCAATGAGCTATCGAGACTGGTGGCCATTCGCGCCGAGATGCGATAGCTGGCGCAATAGGAGGCATTGCAAAGAAAAGATCCACCTTTCATTACCTTTTCTTTGGCATAAGGGTCCCGAGCGTTGAGTGGTGTCTCGGCCCCTTCCGGATTTTTCAGGATACCTTTTTGGGCCGCCGTTTTGTAGTAATCGGTGTTGTACCAGTCGCCCGTCCACTCCCAAACATTGCCGGCCATATCGTAAAGTCCCAGACTATTGGGCGGATATGATTTGACCGGGGCGCGCTCGGCGAACCCGTCCGTTTTGGTATTCGTAACGGGGAATTCGCCTTCCCAAGTGTTGGCTTTTTTAGATAGTTCGGAAGCGTCGTTACCCCAATAGTATACGCTGCGGCAACCCTCCTTTGGAGTCGGGAGATTCCCCTGTGCGGCCCGCTCCCATTCCGCTTCGGTGGGCAAGCGCCGACCGGCCCATTCGCAGTAGGCCAAGGCGTCTTCATAGGCAACATGGACCACGGGCTCGTTTTCGCGGCCGACCAAGGAACTCCCCGGGCCATCGGGCTGTTTCCAGTTCGCGCCTATCGTCCACGCCCACCATTGGGAAAAGTCGTACAGGTTGGGTACGGAATTCTCGGCCTTCTTAAAAGTCAGCGAACCAGGCTGCATAATACTGTCCGGCGGTTTGGGAGTGCCTTGGGGTAGCTGCTTTTTCATTTCCTCCCAGTCGATTTCACGCTCCGCTACCGTTTGGTATCCGGTTTGGTCGACGAATTTTTTGAATTCCGAATTGGTGACCTCGGTAACATCCATAAAAAAACCATCTACCGCCACGGTGTGGACAGGTTTTTCGTGCTCCATGGCCATTTGGTCTTGAGCGACAGCACCTTGTTCGATGATGGCTCCGGGAATCCAGACCATGCCTTCCGGGGTATCGATGTCCGTTGGTTTTTCTTTTAGGACGGTCGTATCCTGTGCGGATATCATCGGTCTTTCAACCGCTTGGGAAGTTTCTTCGGATTTTGGGGTCGGTTTTTTATCCTCCTTGCATCCTATAAAAAATACGGCAATGGACAGAAATAGATAGGTTCGGATATAGGTGTTTACGGACATCTTTGAAATTTGGAAATCCAAAGATAATGAACTCGTTCAGACTTTTTCTTTAATCCGCCATTTTCGCAAGGGCCGGTCGAACCAACAGCAGGTTGCAGATGGGATTTATTGCTGGAAATAGCTCCATAGGGCATTTCACCGCTACGGCCTGTCAGCTACCATGGCTTCAATTTATTTGACAATAATCTGTCTTAAAACGTTCTTGCCGTTGGTTATCATATAAAGAGTATACACCCCGGACTGTGGATGGGCGATATCCATATAAAAAGTGTCGTCCCGATATTTTTTGGCGACGGCCGCCTGTATTAAGGTTCCCCTGGAATTAAACATTTGAAATCGGATAATCTCTTCTCCATCGCTTTTGACGTAGATTCGATCGACGGCGGGATTGGGATAGACTATTAGGGTGATATTATCGGTCTCGATCGACTCGTCGGATTCCGGTTCATCATTCATTTTGGATTCATCATCCAGCTCGGAGTCGTTTTCTGTTTCTGGATTATCATTCTCTTCAGATCCATCGCCCATTTCTGGCTCATCGCCGATTTCGGGATTGTTTCCGGCTTCGGGTTCGTCGCCCGTTTCCGGCTTATTGTCCATCTCCGGTTCATCGCCCATATCGGGTTCGTCTTCCGTTTTGGGTTCACCTTCCGTGCCGGGCTCATCCTCGGGGGTATCGGCATCCTCTGGACAGTCCTTTCTCCCAATGGATACCGGGTCGGTGGTAGTCGGACAGGTTCCGTCTTCCCATATGCCCATGACCTGATACTCGCCCTCATCCAAATTTTCGAAAACGGCCAAGCCTAGGGCATCACTAAAGCGCTCAAAGGTGGTTCCCCCGTCAATGCTCAACAGCACTGTTTCGAACTCGGGATGGTCATTGAATTCCACTTGCAGTTGTCCGCCAAATCCGGTGCATCCTACATCTTGGACTAGCTTCGCGGAAAGTTCCAAGTGAATGGGCTCCCCAATCGTGATGGTGCCCAAATCCACTGAACATCCGTTATCATCATCCGATACGAAAACGGAATAGGTGCCCGGGGCAACTGCCAAGGTCAAAGCGGTCTCTTCGGCAGACCAAAAGGTGTCGAAAGAGTTCCCGCCATCGGTGCCCGCCATCGTATCGACGGATACCTGAAACGAGCCTTCGGTATTCGTTCTGTCCAAGTTTATCTCACCGTCCGCATTGCAGGATGCGGGTTGTGAGGTCATCGAAAATTGCAGGTCTCGCGCGGATGAACGGACGGCTTCCGAAATAACGGATTCACCACAGGTATTACTGGCGATACAGCGAAACTCGGCGATTTTTTCTTCGGATGCGGAGCGCTGCATAGTCAACTTTGATGAATCGGTACCAGAATAGGTTTCACCATCGGTCAAATCGACCCAGTCCTCATCTTCCCATACCTGCCATCGCCAAGACTCGGCGAAATCCACTTCGTACTTAAATTGGGCACTGGACTCATCGGGACAAAGCACGACATCTAAGGGTTGGCCTACCGCGACCATACTTTCACAACAAGCGTCATACCGCTCCATCAGCTCGCGACCGCAAACGGCTTCGTCCGCGCTCTTATCGGTCACGAATATCCCTCCAATCGTATCAATATGGCTCAATGCCCGTTTCTGCTGTCCGGGACCGACCGCAAAATGCATAACCTCGTTACTGTTAATGACATGGCCGAGCTGCTGGGTGTGGCCGATTTCGTGCAGCATCACGGTTTCAAAATCGAACTGAGAGCTGTTCGGCATTCCATCGCCGTAGTACCAATCGTAGTCATCGTTGACCACCACCTCGATTTCGTTGACGAACCATTTGATGGTTTCACCCTGATAACATCCGCGGTAGCGCGATCGGGCGTAGGCCAGGGTACGGCCCCCGAGTTCGTCGCCGTTGTCGAAGCGTACGATG
>JBAUIP010000231.1:0-12807 GCA_049683055.1 Pricia sp. | reverse complement strand
ACGCGTCAGCTGCAAGAAAATCGAGCAAGAAGGGTTTAACTTCATCTATCCCAACGTTTGCGTGGCGCTTGAAGAGATTTATGGCGATGCGCCCAAAGAGAATGCCTCCGATGTCATGTATAATAAGGAGTACACTTCCTGAGATTTTTCCCCTTTAAAATTTATCCACAAGCTAATTTTGGTTTGGGCATCCTTTTTACAGCCACGCAGCCTATTCATTAGAATTTTCAGTGGCAATATTTACAGCACGCTCCCTCTTCTATTTCGGCTACTTGTCCTGATGGCATCCACCCATACTCATTTTTATACCACATTTATCCCAAGACATTCTTCAGGACATTGTCTTCCATCTGTTTTCCATCCCTTTTCGTGACATTTTGACATTTTTAGGGAATTGGCAGTACTTTTGCCGATTACAATAGAATTCGCTTGAAACGCTACGAACGTCAAAGACGGACTCCATGGTTATTTCAAAGCGGTTCAATAGGACCAAGAAATTTTAAAAGGATGCAAATATGAGCGATAAAGATACCCCCAATATAGATGAGGAATTTGACGGTGCCACCGACGAAAACACCACCGACATTGACTTGGAAAAGGATGCCGAGCAGTGGGAAGAAGACCGACAACCTTCGGAAAACGGACGGGAAGCGTCCGCCAAACATCAAGATGACGATGACTTGACCGAGGAAGAGAAACTTCGGGAAGATTTGGCCAAGGAAAAGGACAAATTTTTACGCCTATTTGCGGAGTTTGAAAACTTCAAGCGAAGAACTTCCAAAGAGCGGATGGACATGTTCAAGACCGCAGGCCAGGAAATCATGGTTTCGCTATTGCCCGTCTTGGACGATTTTGACCGGGCGTTGAAAGAATTGGCCAAGTCCGACGATAAGGAAATGTTCAAGGGGGTGGAACTTATCCGGGTAAAATTTCGGGAAATTTTGAGGTCCAAAGGTTTGGAAGAAGTTGAGGTGTCACAAGGCGATAGGTTCGATGCCGAGGTGCACGAAGCGATTACCCAAATTCCCGCACCCGATAAAAAGCTAAAGGGCAAAATTGTCGACGTGGTAGAACGGGGCTTCAAGCTCGGGGAGCGTATCATTCGACACCCCAAGGTCGTGGTCGGAAAATGAGTCCTACGGTCTTAGGGAATGTGCGGCCGGGATACGGCGAACGGCGGCAGGTTCAGAACCTGACCCGGGAATATTAACCTCAGAACAACAACTAAACAATATAGATGAAGGAAGATTATTATGACATACTGGGCGTTACCAAAAACGCCTCCGCGGCGGAAATCAAAAAGGCCTATCGAAAAAGGGCTTTGAAATACCATCCGGACAAGAACCCCGGTGACGCCGAGGCGGAGGAAATGTTCCGGAAATCGGCGGAAGCCTACGAAGTTCTGAGCAATGCGGACAAAAAAGCGCGGTACGATCAGTTCGGCCACGCGGCCTTCGAGGGGGCCGGCGGCTTCGGCGGCGGCGGTATGAACATGGACGATATCTTTAGCCAGTTCGGTGATATCTTCGGCAGCGCCTTTGGTGGTGGAGGTGGAGGTTTCAGCGGATTTAGTGGTTTCGGCGGCGGTCAACGCAGGGTCAAGGGAAGTAATCTACGTATTCGCGTTTCCCTATCCCTGAGCGAAGTGGCGAACGGAGTCGAAAAAAAGGTCAAGGTGCGCCGAAAGGTACAGGCCGATGGGGTCACCTACAAAACCTGTGGTACCTGCAACGGTAGGGGGCAGGTAACCAAAGTGCAGAATACCATTTTAGGACGTATGCAGACCGCGGCTACCTGTAGTACCTGTGCCGGAAGCGGACAGATTTTGGACAATAAGCCCAACGATGCCGATGCCCAGGGCCTGAAACAGACCGAGGAAACGGTATCCATCAAGATTCCCGCCGGTGTCGAAGAGGGTATGCAGCTCAAGGTTCCCGGAAAAGGTAACGAAGCGCCGGGGAATGGAGTACCTGGCGATCTGTTGGTGGCCATCGAAACCGAAATCCATGATACTTTGAAGCGGGAAGGCGATAACCTGCATTACGATCTTTACGTCAGTATTTCGGATGCCGTGTTAGGAACTTCCAAAGAAATCGATGCGGTAGATGGTAAAGTACGTATCAAACTCGAACCGGGCATCCAGTCCGGAAAAATCCTGCGCTTACGTGGCAAGGGCATTTCGAGCATTAACGGTTACGGTACCGGAGACCTTTTAGTGCACGTCAACGTTTGGACGCCCAAGGAGCTCAACAAAGAACAAAAGGAATTTTTCGAGCGAATGCAGGGCAACGATAATTTCGAACCACGGCCTGAAAAATCCGATAAATCCTTTTTTGAGAAAGTCAAGGATATGTTTTCTTAGGATTTTGTTCAACCGCATTATGTAAAAGGTTGAACGAGTCTTATGTTTTTCCGAAGAAAATCCACATTTCCTTTTCCATTTAAAATAAAACCGTATATTTGATTTCGATATCGGTTAACCGGTATCAATTTTCTTTTTCATAGCAATTTTTTTCCCATCCTTGAATTCGTTTAAGGGTGGGTTTTTGTTTTGGTCGTATCGCCAAATCTTTTTATATATCTTTGGAAAAATTGCCTACATGAACGACATTCTGGTCACCAAGGAGGTCACCAAGCGGTTTGGCTCCCACACAGCGCTCGACCGGGTTTCCCTTACCATTCCTAAAAATTGTATTTATGGCCTGTTGGGGCCGAACGGAGCGGGCAAAACTACGCTCATCCGCATTATCAACCAGATTACTTTTCCAGATGAAGGAGAAGTGTACTTTGACGGAGAGCCGTTACAACCGCACCATATCGCTACCATCGGATACCTGCCCGAAGAACGGGGATTGTACAAATCGATGAAGGTGGGCGAACAGGCCCTGTACCTCGCCCAATTAAAAGGATTATCGAAGACGGAAGCCAAAAAACGCCTAAAATTCTGGTTCGACCGCCTCGAGATAGGGGATTGGTGGAACAAAAAAGTGCAGGAACTCTCTAAGGGCATGGCCCAGAAAATCCAATTTATCGTCACGGTGCTGCACGAGCCCAAACTGCTGATTTTTGATGAGCCATTCAGTGGTTTCGACCCCATTAACGCCAACATTATCAAGGATGAAATCTTGAAACTGAAAGAGAACGGTACCTCGATTATCTTCTCGACCCACCGCATGGAATCCGTCGAGGAACTCTGCGAATACATCGCCCTGATCCACCGCTCCGAAAAAATACTCGACGGAAAGCTATCCGATATCAAAAAAGCGTACAAGAACCATATCTTCAAAGTAGGACTGGAAACCGAAAATGCGGACATGATTTTGCGCGAACTGACCGAAAAGTTCGACATCAGCGCATCGAGCTATGATAGCGTAGAAAGGCAACTGGACTTTACCCTTCAGCTTCCCGATAAGCATTCCGGCGAGGTGCTGAACTATCTATCCGCCAAATCCAACGTCAACCGTTTCGAGGAAACTATACCCTCGGCCAACGAAATTTTTATCCGAACCGTACAAAGCAAAGCGATACATGAATAAATTGCCGCTGATCATCAAAAGGGAGTATCTGGCCAAGGTGCGCAACAAATCCTTCGTTATCATGACCTTTTTGAGTCCCATTCTATTGGTCGCCATGGTAGTGCTCATCGCTTTTTTGACCAAAATCAACGATAACGAAAAACGGGTCATAGGCCTGTTGAACGAGAGCGATTATTTCGCCAACGAATTCCTGATTACCGAGGGAATTTCTTTTGTGCATCTCGATGATATTTCGCTGGAAGCGGCCAAAGATTCCACTTTGAACAACGAGTACTACGGCTTGCTCTACATTCCCGATGGCAGCGATATCGAACAAATCGCCGAGGGCTCCTTTCTGTACACGAAAGAGGCCCCGAGCACCGCGGTACTCGATAAGTTGGATGGTGTTTTTCAGGATAGGCTTCGACAGCAGCGCTTGCAGGAACTGGGTGTGTCGGCCAGTGAATACGAAGGTATTGGTACCAACTTCGAAGTCAATACGGCTACTTTTGAAGGGAATCTCAACCTTAAGGGCATCACCGAGATCAAGGCCTTCATCGGCGGTGGGTTCGGATACCTTATTATGATGTTCATTATCATCTACGGCGGGTTCGTGATGCGCAGCGTCATCGAGGAGAAGACCAGTCGCATCATCGAGGTCATCATTTCTTCGGTCAAACCCTTCGAACTGATGCTGGGCAAGATTATCGGTACCTCGCTGGCCGGGGTTACGCAGTTCGCCATTTGGATCGTTTCCGCCTCGCTTTTGCTGACCGTCGCGATTTTCTTGTTCGATATCGATCCGGCATCCCTGAACAACGGTCCGGCTTCCGCTGCGAACATGGCACCTCCGGTACCTTCGACCGATCAAGCGATTCAGGCGTATGCACAAGAACTTTTCCGCATTCCCTGGGGCATGTTGATTTTCTTTTTTCTGGTGTATTTTGTATTAGGCTACCTGATTTATAGCTCCATCTACGCGGCCATCGGGGCGGCGGTCGATAATGAGACCGATACCCAGCAATTTATCTTTCCGATCATCCTGCCGCTGATGTTGGCTATCTATGTGGGGTTCTTTTCCGTTTTCAGCAATCCCCACGGTCCGATTGCCGTCGGGTTTTCCCTCTTTCCATTGACCTCTCCCATTGTGATGCTGATGCGCTTGCCGGGGGGTGTCGGCGAAGGCGGTGTGCCCGTTTGGGAACTCGCGACCTCCATCCTATTACTTATTGTTACCTTTATCGGTATTGTATGGCTGGCCGCTAAAATTTACCGTGTGGGTATATTGATGTACGGTAAAAAGCCGACGTATAAGGAACTGTTCAAGTGGTTGAAGTACTAATCATGTGGCAAGAAAAGGAAAAAAGCAAGGTCGAGGAAATTATCGAAGAGGATATTTGGGGCTCCATCAAGGAGTTTCTGGAGCTTGGCGTTCATTTTGGTGAAGGCGATAACCGAATCGATATAAACATCGGGCTACTATTGCTGCTGACCTTGGCGTTTATCGTCACATCATCCCTAATGAAATGGCTGCGTCATTTGTTGACCCGTAAAATGGAGGGCGATGACAAGCTCAAGTTCATCAGCGTTTTCAAGTTTATCCGGTACGTGATATACGTTATCGTGATTTTGATTACCATGAGCGCCGCGGGTATCGACATCACGTTGCTGTTGACGGCATCGGCCGCCCTGTTCGTCGGTTTGGGACTGGCCTTACAGGATTTGTTCAAGGATATCATCGGTGGCATTTTCATCATTACCGATAAATCCCTTCACGTCGGTGATGTCGTTGAGGTCGACGGCAAGGTGGGCAAGGTATTCGAGATTAAATTGAGAACTACGCGGGCCATTACTAGAGATGACAAGGTCATCGTCATTCCCAACCACCATTTTATCACTGATATCATCTACAACCACACCCAGAACCACAAGATGACACGTGAAAAAGTGGATATCGGTGTAGCGTATGGCAGCGATGTCGATTTAGTCACCAAAATTTTGGTGAATGCGGCCAAAAGCGAGACCGGGGTATTGAAGAACCCGAAACCCTTCGTAATGTTCGATGATTTTGGGGATTCGGCCCTACTATTTTCACTGAATTTTTTCATCAGCGATAGTTTTAGCGTTCCAAGGCTGAAAAGCGGGATGCGCTATAAGATCGATGCCCAGTTTAGGGAAAAAGGTGTTACCATTCCCTTTCCACAGAGGGATGTACACTTGTACCAGCCGGCGGCGTTCCGGGTGGAGCGACCGGATCAACTTGAGGATAAGCTTTATGTACAATCTAATGAAGAGGGCCCAAAGCAAATCGAAGTCAAGCCTTCCGAGCGAACGGATGACAAGGCAAACGATGGTGGTGGCCTTTCCGAAGGCAAGCGTTCCGACCTGTCCAATGGCAAACCTTTCGAACACCTCAATGGTCCGTCTTCCGACCAGTCCGATAGTAAAAGACCCGCCAAACCTAAAAGTAACGATGGGGAATAAGCTTCGGAAGTCCGCAATTTTCATCCTCTTTGTACTTTCAGGGATGCTGGTTCTGGCTCAGACTCCAGATGTTTTTAGGGCGGAATATATGAGGATGCCCAGGAACGGCTTGGGGGGCAAACTCTCCCGGATCAAACTCGTGGCCAACGTTCCCATTACGATGAAAGATTCCAGCAAGATTATTTTGGGAGGCGAATACAACCGTTTGTCCTATGGTCTGGAACGGGAGGGAATTCCCGCAGGAATTGAGGGACTGCGGCATTTGCATGTAGCGGATTTCAACTTGGCCTATGCCTATAAGTACAATGAATTTTGGCAGATAATCGGTCTGGTGACCCCTCGATTGTCCTCTACTTTGGGTGAGCGGCTCGAAAAAGGGGATATCTCCTTCAATGCCACGGCCGGGGTCATCAGGGAAAAAAAGAAAATTGAAAAGCCCAGTCTGTTGGTCTTGGGAATCGCCTATAATTCAACGGTCGCCCTTCGGGTACCGCTACCTATCGTGTATTATGAAAGGCGGTTCCATGAACATTGGTCCTATGTAGTCGGGGTGCCGAAGACCGCGATGAAGTATCATTTTGATGAAAAGCACCAGATGCAGACCGAATTTATTTTGGATGGGTATTACGTCAACCTCCAAAATTCCATATTCGTTCCCGGTGGGGGAGCCGCCACTTCGATATCGTCTACGGCATCCCTGTTGACCTTGGGCTATCAATATGCCATCCAAAAGTCCGTTTTTCTATATATTTACGGCGGGCACACCTTATTTCAGGACGGGGTTTTGAGGGATACGGATAGAAACAACATTTTTACCCTGAACGACGGTCCGAGTTTGTATTTTAGGACCGGATTTCGAATAGGGTTGTGAGCGTAATTTCCCGTATTGGAATGCGCTAACGCTGATTTCGTGTGCATCCTGTTCAAACGACATCCTTTTTATTTTAAATTTTTAATCCAAAAAATGCCGAAAATACTGATTATTGAAGACGAATCGGCCATCCGCAGGGTGCTGATCAAAATTTTATCCGAAGAAAACGACACCTACGAACTCGAGGAAGCCGAGGACGGACTACAGGGAATGGAAGCCGTCAAGGACAACGACTACGACTTGGTGCTCTGCGACATTAAAATGCCTAAAATGGATGGGGTCGAGGTGCTGGAAGCTTCCCGAAAAATCAAGCCGGAGATTCCCTTTATCATGATTTCAGGCCATGGCGACCTAGATACGGCTGTCAATACCATGCGTATCGGCGCCTTCGACTACATCTCGAAACCGCCCGACCTGAACCGGTTGTTGACCACGGTACGCAACGCCCTAGACCGACAGGAACTGGTGGTCGAGAACAAAAAGCTGCGAAAAAAAGTCAGCAAGAATTATGAGATGGTCGGGGAGAGCGATGCCATTTCGAACATTAAGGAGATGATCGAAAAGGTCGCCCCGACCGAGGCCCGGGTGTTGATTACCGGCTCCAACGGAACCGGAAAGGAACTCGTCGCCCATTGGATACACCAAAAAAGTAACCGCAGCGGCGGGCCCTTTATCGAGGTCAACTGCGCCGCGATTCCCTCCGAGCTCATCGAAAGCGAGCTTTTCGGCCACGTCAAGGGCGCCTTTACCTCCGCCGTTCGCGATCGGGCCGGCAAGTTCGAGGCCGCCAACAAGGGCACCATATTTCTGGATGAGATCGGAGATATGAGCCTCTCCGCCCAGGCCAAGGTGCTGCGCGCGTTGCAGGAGAGCAAGATTTCCAGGGTAGGTACCGATAAGGATATCAAGGTCGATGTTCGCGTGGTAGCCGCCACCAACAAAAACCTCAAAAAAGAAATCGAGGAAGGCAGGTTCCGGGAGGACCTCTACCACCGCCTCGCCGTCATCTTGATCCAAGTGCCCGCCCTAAACGAAAGGCGAGACGATATTCCCTTGCTTATCGGGCATTTCACCAATAAGATTACTTCCGAACAAGGTATTTCCGCCAAAAGCTTCTCCGACAAAGCGATCGAACTTCTTAAAGGCTACGATTGGACCGGTAACATCCGAGAATTGCGCAATGTGGTGGAACGCCTTATTATTTTGGGCGGCAAGGAGGTTTCGGAAGATGATGTGAAGTTGTTTGCCAGTAAATGAGTTCGATTAAAAGAGAGAAAAAGCTGTCACAATTGTAAGGATTTCGATGCAAGGAGAACTCGTTGAAGAAAAACAAGGTCTTAACCGCCACAATCTTGGAGCCTTTCCAACGCCTTCGCCGTAATTTCCTTCGTTCGAAGATTGTAGTATTTTTTCCCTTCCGAGAGTTCGGGGCGTAAGAGTTGTTGCTCGCAGTTTTCGTAGATACGGGTGGCAAAGGCCCGAGCTTCTTTGCAGTCCACTGTGCGCACCACTTTGTCCAGGGAGGCGCTATAACGGGTCAATGAGGAATCAATTTTCTGTTTGAGCAGCTCTTCGTCCGGTGGCAGTACGGTTTTTTTTCGGGTTTCTTTGGCGGAGTCGGGATCCAAGTCCGTGGCGGTGTTGACCTGAAGCTCGTCGGTACCGAAAGTGCTTCCGTGGTTCGCATGATTGTGCAAGGCTTCGAGTCCTTCTTCGGCATGGAGCAGGGCTTTTTCCAGCAGAATCCGTGTACCGGCCGTCGATGTGGTCTTGGTGGCGTTTTTCAAGGTTTCATGCACTTCGAAAATTAGTTCGGAGGCATCTTCACAACCGCATTCCTTCAACTGCTTGTCCGATTTCGCAATGGCGCCAAGGGCCTTATAGATGTGGAATCGCATTTGCTGCAATTCGTTCATCGCCATTGCTTTTTCGGTTTCCGTTTTGACGTAGGCGATGTTAGATCCCGCATATTCGCAGGCCTGGGTCGCCCCGAAAGAAGAGAATAGGGCAAAAAAGAGCATGTAAAGTACAAAATAGTGTAGCTTCATAAGGTAGGTTTGGTCCGTAAAATTTGGGCGTTTTACACAGCAAAGGTATAGCTATCAGGACCTTGATACCTATTTTTTTCGACGCACCGCAGCGGCTTCCGGGTATTTTGGACGAACCGGGGGGTTCTTCGGTCGAACGGACAATTTTTGGGGAAGGGATTACCGTTCAACGAATGGTTTTTCTATCTTCATCCCATGGAAAGACCTGAAATTGGCAATTATAAAGTGGATGGCCCCCTAGACCTATCCGATCATTCGACGGATGAGGATTTCGGTGCTTCGGATAATACGCTTAAAAAGGAACTGAAAAAAATCCGAAGGGACCTAGGCGATTTTCAGGATACCATCTACGCCCATGGAAAGTACAGCGTACTCATCTGTCTACAGGGGATGGATACCGCCGGAAAGGATAGCCTTATCCGTGAGGTGTTCAAAGATTTCAACGTCAGGGGCGTGGTCGTTCACAGTTTCAAGGTGCCCACCGAACTGGAGCTCAAGCACGATTATCTTTGGAGGCATTACATCGCCCTTCCCGCCAGGGGAAAGTTTGGGGTTTTCAACCGCACCCACTACGAAAATGTACTGGTAACACGGGTGCATCCGGAGTATATCATGGCCGAGAACATCCCCGGTATCCATTCCGTGGCCGATATCGATCAAAATTTCTGGGACCAACGTTTCGAACAGATCAATAATTTCGAAAGGCATCTCTCGGAAAACGGAACCATCATCTTTAAATTTTTCCTGAACCTGTCCAAAGAAGAACAACGGCAGCGGTTGTTGCGACGATTACAACTCAAAAGGAAGAACTGGAAATTTTCCCCCGGCGACCTAAAGGAACGAAAATTGTGGGACGATTATCGGAAATGTTATGAAGAGGCCATCGGTAGGACCTCGAAACCGCACGCCCCGTGGTTCGTGATTCCCGCGGACAATAAAAAGGCCGCCCGGGTTATCGTAGCGTCTATTTTGATGGAAGAACTAGCGAAATATCAGGATATCAAGGAGCCAGAGCTCAACGCGAAAATACAGGCGGACTTGGAAACGTATAAGGAACAATTGCAAAAGGAAAAAGAATGAAAAACGGATTGATAATAGTATTGCTGGCAGTATGTCAGGCATACGCGCAGCAAGGCAGTGCCGAACAGCAACGCGATGCCGAACAGATGAAGAAAATCTACGATGCGGCCTTGACCGAGGGAAAAGCCTACGATTGGCTGAACTATCTGTCGAACCAGATCGGCGGCCGACTTTCCGGCTCGGTACAGGCGCAACGGGCCGTTGAATATACCCGAGAACAAATGGATTCCCTAGGATTGGACAAGGTCTGGCTACAATCGGTGATGGTGCCCAAATGGGTGCGCGGCACTCCCGAATTTGCATATTTGGAAACCTCCCCGGGCAACACCACCCAAGTGCCCATCTGCGCCCTGGGTGGTTCGGTGGCGACTCCCACCGGCGGAACCAAGGCCGAGGTCGTCGAGGTGAAAGGGATCGAGGAACTTGAATCCTTGGGCACAGCGGAAATCGAGGGAAAAATCGTATTCTACAACCGTCCGATGGATCCGACGCTCATCAGTACCTTCGATGCCTATTCCGGATGTGTCGACCAGCGCTATTCCGGTGCGGAGGAGGCCGCTAAGTTTGGAGCGGTGGGCGTTATCGTCCGGTCGATGAATCTGAGAATGGACGATTATCCGCATACCGGGTCCATGAGTTACGGCGATACCGCCCTTAGAGACAGGATTCCCGCTGCTGCCATTAGCACCAATGGCGCAGAAATGTTGAGCACCACCCTAAAGCTCAATCCCGATACTAAATTTTACTTCAAACAAAATTGCCAGCAGCTAGACGATGTGGAATCCTTCAACGTTATTGGGGAAATTAAGGGAAGTACCCATCCCGAGGAGATTATGGTGGTCGGCGGCCATTTGGATTCCTGGGACTTGGGCGATGGCTCCCACGACGATGGTGCGGGATGCGTGCAGAGTATGGAGGTGCTGCATCTGTTCAAAAAAACGGGCTATACCCCCAAGCGTACCATAAGGGTCGTACTCTTTATGAACGAGGAAAACGGACTTCGGGGCGGCAACAAGTATGCCTAACAAGCGATAGAGAATAGCGAAAACCATGTATTTGCCCTCGAAAGCGATGCCGGTGGTTTTACGCCGCGGGGATTCTCCTTCGACAGTTCCGATGCCGACCTGCAACAAGTGCAAAGTTGGGCCCCGCTTTTCGAACCATATATGATGCACGTTTTCAAGGAAGGATACAGTGGTGCCGATATTCGTCCCCTAAAAAATGAGGGGATGGTACTGGCCGGCCTACGTCCCGACTCGCAGCGGTATTTCGTGCACCACCACGCCGCCAACGACACCTTCGAGCATGTCAATCAGCGGGAGCTTGAACTGGGAGCCGCCGGAATGGCCAGTTTGGTCTATCTTTTCGACAAATACGGTATAGCATCCTCCAGAAAGATAAAGGACTGACCGATTTGTCCTCGGCAGCCAAAATCCGACTTCTAAATTTCGAATTCATGCATCAGGCATCCCCCTAAAAATCCTTATCTTCGCGGCTCACAAAAACGAGCACTATGCAAGACGGAATCTACGCCGAATTCAATACATCCAAAGGAAAAATAAGAGTCAAACTTACACACGATAAAACTCCGGGCACGGTCGGCAATTTCGTCGCCCTCGCCGAAGGAAACCACGAAAACAGCGTACGCCCCAAAGGAGAGCCTTACTATGACGGACTCACCTTTCACCGCGTTATCCCCGATTTTATGGTACAGGGCGGATGTCCCCAAGGCACGGGCACCGGCGACCCCGGATATAAATTCGATGATGAGTTCCATCCCGATCTGGACCACTCCAAGCCAGGTATACTTTCCATGGCCAACGCCGGGCCGGGTACCAATGGAAGCCAATTTTTTATCACCCACGTGGCCACCCCGTGGTTGGATAACAAGCACACCGTTTTTGGCCATGTCGAAGAAGGCCAGGATGTAGTCGACGACATCGAGCAGGGCGATAAAATCGAAAAGCTGGAGATTGTCCGCATAGGGGAGGTGGCGAAAAAATGGGATGCCGCAAAAGCGTTCGAGGAGTTCAAAGGCTCCAAGTCAAAACGTATGGCCGAAGAGAAAAAGAAACAGGATGCCGAATTGGATAAAATATCCGCAGGATTCGAAAAGACCGATAGCGGCCTGCGCTATAAATTGATCAATCAGGGCAAAGGGGCTAAAGCCGAAAAAGGAAAGACTGTGTCCGTACATTATGAGGGCTCCCTGCTGAACGGACAGGTTTTCGATTCTTCCTACAAACTTAAAAAACCCATCGATTTCAAGTTGGGCACGGGTCAAGTAATTGCCGGATGGGACGAGGGAATAGCCTTGTTGAAAGTAGGGGATAAGGCACGTTTTGTAATCCCTTCGGAATTAGGATATGGAGGTAGGGGAGCCGGGGGCGTCATTCCGCCGGACGCAACCCTTCTGTTCGATGTCGAGCTGATGGACGTGAAATAAACCTACCTTGATTTTCTGGCACGGTTCACACTTAGGACCAACAACAAGACATTGACCAAAATCAAAATAAAAAGGATACCGAAAAAAGTCAGCATGGCATTCACATATTGGATGACGTAGGTATCATCGAGCTTAATCGTTCCTGGGGAAAGAACTTCACTGGGTTTCCGATGAACGGAAGTTTGTCGGTGCCAAATGTATGAAAAATATTACAAGTGAAGCTAAATTGTTGAAATTTAGTGCTTCGGGAGCGTTCTGTTTTAAATTAGTCCCCCGTAAGTATCATGTGTGAATTCGGCATAAAAAAAGCCCCGACAATATGCCGGGGCTTGGTACAAAAAAAGTTTATGCGTTCTAGTCTAC
>JBAUIP010000230.1:0-5341 GCA_049683055.1 Pricia sp. | reverse complement strand
GCGATACCCAGGGCGAAAAAGAACACAAAGTTGCGGTCGATAAAGCCGAACAGCGGAGCTATCAGCATGGTAAGGACCACAACGTATTTTTGGGTCAGGGTATTTCGGATTTTCTCTTTCATATCTTAATCTTTGAGGGTTTAGTCCCCGATGCTCTGCATCGAAATCGAAAAATTGTTTCGGATCATACCTCGTGTGCTTGCAACTAGGCCGTTGATTCTAAAGCGGTCTGATTCAGAGGACTTTGCCTCGAAAAGGTGGATTCAGGATTCTACCATACAGTTAATACCCATTGTTGGTTCATCGCTGTCAGCCAGAAGATGAGGTGCTTTATTATCTCAACGAGCGGGCTTTTGATTTTATAATTCTCTTTTAGCACCACACTGGCCGAGAGCCGGTAATACCTCCCTTTTTCGATCAGTAGGCCTTCCGATTTCTTGTTCGGCCAGTTTTTTTTATAATCCTTGGAATGTTTGACATCGATAGCGAAGACCTTTCCATCGAACTTTTTGTTGACTTGCCATTGGAGGGTATGCCCCACGACCACCGCTTTAGCTCCCAGCGCGTTGATTCCCTTTTCCACCTCCGCTTGTGACAGATTATCCTTGAAATAGCCACGGTACCAACAGATTCCGGTTTTGGTGGATAGCAGTAGTTGTTCGATGGATTTTTCCGGTTTCGGGAAATAGGGCTTTCGATAATGATCTCGATTAATCCGATTGATGTCGGACAAGGTGGTTTTATAGTTTGCGACGTCGGGATGGATGCCACCGTGGGTAAAAAGGATGCCGTTGATGCGCTCGATGGTATTTTTGCTGGCCATCCATCGGCCTATAAATGAATTGGGGCCGTACAGATCATGGTGCTGTTTGCCTAAAATCGATGCCACACCGTAATATTTCGGGGATGCCGATTCGTATTTCCCCTGTAGGTTCTTCAGCTCGTGGTTTCCTAGGATGAAATGTACCCGTCCGCCCTTTTTCCGGGCATCCTGTTCCAATTTATAGATAAACCAAAGTACCTGCGTGGTGGAATATCCGCGGTCAACAAAATCCCCCACTAGAACTAGGTGTCCCTTGCCAAAAGTCCACCTGAGCTGCTGGTCGATAACCTTGTGGGCCATCAAAAAATCACGAAAGGTTTTATATCCACTTTCGATATCGGAGACGGCCAAAATGGGCTGTCCATCATTATAACTAGTTTTCGGTATTTCGATGCCAGTGTCTATTCTAAAGTCAAAAGCCGAACTGTCCAAAGGGAAATAACAGCGGGCTAAAATGGGATTATTGATGGGATGCACTTTGCTTTCGACCGTAAATCCATCCGTCTTGTTTCCCCGGATATAATTGATATTCAGAACACTGTCATTTTCATAGAATAAATAAGGGCCTTCCTTATCCAAATTCAGACGTGTAGGGTCGTGGCCATAATCTATGCTTCCGTGTAGGGAGACTAGGACGCTGATACCGATTAGCAACAACCCTATAATGGTTGCAAAAATGTGCTTGCAATAGCGCCAAATCCGTTTTTTCATTGCTTTTCTTTTCAAGTGGATGCAGTTTTATTAGTCGGTCGGCAAGCTGATTTCCCAAGCTGATTTCCCAAGCTTATGTCCTAAGAGGGTAGCCTAAGGTGCCTTCGCCGGATGTGCTGCACATTTATTGGAAACGGACTAAAGTATGCGTATAAAAACGGGCTTCCCAGTATTTGTGATGAACGGCCTCAATTACGGGGTACTGGAAAGTCTGGCGCGGACGAAAGAAGTTCGTCCCTTTCATACCAGTTTATATACCAGAAATAAGGTAGTTCATCACTTTTTATCCCATTAAAACCTGATTTCTACTTACTTTGTAGCGTGGATCTAGCATTTGAAAGGCGGCACTGGCGCATCCTGAAAATCATAGTATTGATAACCGTGGCCGTTCCCATCGGCATTACGGTGTACGAACTGACCATTTTGGGAAAGACTTCCGTGGTTTTTCTAGGGGATTATCCGGCAGCGGTGGGTATCCTCGTGCTTATCTATTACGGGATTCTTCTGACCATCGGGGTCGGATGGATTATTGGGCAAGGTATTCAGCTGATAAATTTGAAAAACGAGCGGACCAAAAACGAGTTGCTGCACCTGCAGAGCCAGGTCAGTCCGCATTTCTTTTTTAATATGCTCAACAATCTTTACGGCCTGTTGGATAAGGACGTTGAAAAATCTAAAAACCTTATTCTAAAATTGTCCGATCTGATGCGATACGGTATTTATGAAGGGGAAAGGAAACGGGTTCCACTTCAAAAGGAAGTCGATTACTTATGCAATTATATGGAACTGCACCGCATGCGCTACCATAAGGCTATCGACATCCGATTCGAGACCGATATGCAGGTTGCGAGTATGGAAATCATGCCCTTACTCCTTATCATCCTATTGGAAAATGCCTTTAAGCACGGGGTGGAAAATGTAATGGGAAAAGCCTTCGTTCATGTTCGCTTGACAGCCGACGAAAATAGCATCCTTTTTTTGGTGGAAAACAATTTTGACACAGACGAACTGACCAAATCGACGGGAATAGGGATTAAAAACTTAAAACGAAGATTGGAACTGGCCTATCCGAACCGGCATACCCTTACATTGGCCAACCATAATTCGGTATATACTGCCAAACTGGAACTACGAAGATGATCAGGTATCTTATCATAGACGACGAGTCCGTAGCCCATGATATCATAAAGGGATACTGTGACAGGCTGCCGAGCATGCAGCTGATAAAAAATTGTTATGACGCCTTTGAGGCTTTGGACTATCTGAGGGAAAACCCGATTGACCTGATTTTTCTGGACTTGAACCTGCCTAAAATAAAGGGGTTCGAATTTCTAAAAACCCTGCCGAACGCTCCCAAGGTCATCGTGACGACGGCCTACTCGGAATACGCTGTGGAGGGCTACGAACTGGAAGTTGGGGATTATCTACTCAAACCCTTTGGCTTCGAGCGGTTTTTAAAGGCCGTGAACAAGACGCTACACGCTAAAAACCATGTGCCATATAGCTCGCAGGCTACTAACGTAAATGAAACCGGACGTATTTTTCTTCGCAGTGATAAAAAGTACGTGCAGGTATCCGTCGGCGATATTAAGTATGTCGAAGCGGCCGGAAACTATTCTAAAGTCGTATTGTTGGAGGGTAGCATCCTAGTCAGGGAAAAGGTTTCGGATATGTTGGCGCTGCTTCCAAAAGACGCTTTTCTGCAGGTACACAAATCATACGTGGTCTCTGTAGAACATATCCAGGCCATAGAAGGGAACCGGATTACGATGGCTGGAAGTACTATCCCTGTCGGGAAAATGTACAAGGTGAATTTGACTGCTCTTCTAAAGTGAAATTGGCAAAGCGCGATTGCCTGTAATTGCCACTAGGGCACCACAACGATTTTGCCTACATGCTTCCCTTCACCAAAATAACGAATCAATCGCGGTACTTCCTCCAAAGGGTAGGGGCCATCTACAACGGGCTTTACTTTGCCGTCTTCAAAAAGGGTGTTGATAAAGGCCAAATCCTTATTTTGCCGGAGGGCGACGAGATGTACGTGCTTTTTGGATAGGAGGTAAATCATTGGTTTAAGCAAGATTAGTTGAAAAAGTCTTCCCGGTTTTCCCCCAACGGTAACATATTTCCCTTGCGGTTTTAGCGAACGGAGATAACTTGGTATGGGGCGGTTCGTCTTCGCATCCAAAACCAGATCGTAACGTTTTCCGTTTTTGGTAAAATCCTCTTTTTTGTAGTCGATGATGTGGTCAAAGCCCAGTGATTCCATCATCGCCAATTTGTTTCCCGTGTCTACACCAGTTACCTCGGCATCATAGATTTTTGCGATTTGAAGTCCGATGGTGCCTACCCCGCCCCCGGCACCATTGATCAAGACCTGCTGCCTCTTTTTGATGTCACCTACATCGATAAGCCCTTGAACGGCCAGCATACCCGCGTGCGGAAGGGCCGTCGCCTGTTCAAAGCTCATGGATGGTGGTTTTTGGGTGAGCATTTTTTCATCCACACAGGCATATTCGGCAAAGGTTCCAAAACCTTTTTCCGAAACATCGCCATAAACTGCATCTCCTATTTTTAGGGAAGAAACATCCGCGCCTATTGCCTCGACCGTACCGGACAGTTCCATCCCAGGGATGGGATTTTTGGGCTTCGTAAGACCGAACAGCAAACGGTAGAGATAGGGTCGGCCCCTTACCATACTCCACTCATAGTCGTTGATGGCCGTGGCGTGTACCTTTATCAAGACCTCGTTCGCATTAGGAATGGGTTTGGGCACTTCCTTAAGCTCCATGTTTTCGGGAGGGCCGTACTTGGTGCAGACGATGGCTTTCATCTGTGGGTGTTTATTCTGGAATGCTTCGGTTAAAGGTCGCTATTATCGAGGATCTGTTTTCGATTAAATGGAGTTCGGCTCTATGTCAATAGGACGCTATAAGGATAAAAATGTTACAGTCGCCTTGTGAATTTTTTGGAGGTTGACGGCCATTGAAAGCTGGCGGCTCTATAGTTGTAAGTATTTGGTAATCTGTCTCCGGAAATGTGTTTACTTGGTTCTACCTCAGAGTTCGATACCCATTAACTGATCAGTTTATTCGATACCAAACTCTTCGGACAGATAGGTCAACGCCCGCTCCATAACTTTATCATTCCCAGCCGTAATATCTGATGCGGCGTTCTTCGCATAAACATCCGGCACATGCCCGATACCATCAAGGCTGGAACCATCGGGAAGTAGGAATTTTTGAATGGAATACTGGTAAGTCCAGCCATTGGGCAGGAACCTCCGATTGCTTACCGTAGAAAAATCACCTGCTGTGGTATCTCCCACTTGCACGATATGCTCGAACGATTTCATGTGCAGCAGAAAAACTTCCCCAGCACTGATCGTTCGTCTATCCGTTAGGACAATTACGGGTTTTAAATAGGGTTCGTTGCCATCGGGAATGGTGAAATATTCCTTTTTGCCATCGAAGTCGCTATAATCAGGTCCGTTCCTCGTCTGTACTGTATAAATCAGGTTTACAGCGTCGGCAAAGGCCCCTGCTATTCGTGCACCGTACCTATCTTCCCCGCCCGTATTTTGCCGAATATCAAGGATAATAGCTTGTGAACTTTCGAGTTCTTTTGTGATTGAATTTATGATGGCCGGGTTTTCCCCGTTCATACTACCTAGATAGATATAGCCGATATTCTTGTTCTTGATTTTTCCAAACGAGAGTTCTACTTCCGAAGTTATCCGAGTTATATTTTCTAGATAGGTATCCGCTAGGATTTCTTGGCTGAACTCTGATTCCGATTGTTTATTTA
>JBAUIP010000229.1:0-3314 GCA_049683055.1 Pricia sp. | reverse complement strand
GCAATGGTCTTACCGATGGCCACCGGTTCTTCGATATATTCAAGGAACGGGTGGAATCCAATGCTAGATATGAGCAACCGCCCGTACCTGACGGGGTTCAAGAAGATCCCAATCGTCAAAATGATGCGGCTCCCACCAACCCCATTACGGTTACCGTTGACAACATCAGGATGCCGATACCTTTGACTGAATTGGATGCCAACCCCGCTATTGAAAATCCGGAAATCGATAACTAAAATAATCTGATGATATAGGCTGCTTTGGCTGTTTGTTAAACTGCCGGGCAGCCTATATTATTTAGTACCACCAAAAAACTCCTTTCATGAGAAAGAAGGAATTTGTACATAATGCATTAAGGATAGTATTCTTACTCACCCTTTTTCTAAATACCGGAATATCGTTTTCCCAGAAAGATATCCAATACCAACGGATTTACCTTTCAGGTAAAGATGCCGCCAATACTGTAGAATGGGATTTCAAAGTAACGGATGGGCGCAAGAGCGGTGAATGGAGCACCATCCCGGTTCCTTCAAATTGGGAATTACAGGGTTTCGGGACCTACAATTATGGACGTGATTTTCTTAAGGACGATATAAAGCTAGGTAAAGAGCACGGCCTGTACCGCCATCGATTTGTAGCCTCGGAGGATTGGAAAGGAAAAATAATAAACATCGTCTTTGACGGGGTAATGACCGATGCCAAAGTGACCATCAACGGTAAAGCGGCCGGTAAAATACATCAGGGAGCATTTTATCGATTTGAATATGACATCAGCAAACTGCTGAAATACGGTGAAGAAAACCTGTTGGAGGTAGACGTGGCCAAGCATTCATCCAATGAATCGGTCAACCGGGCAGAAAGACAGGCTGACTTTTGGATTTTCGGAGGCATCTTCCGTCCGGTATTTCTAGAAGTTCTTCCCGAACGACATATCGGCAGGGCCGCCATCGACGCGGACTATGGGGGAGCTTTTCGATCCCAAATTACCCTAAACAAACCAGTGAAAAACGGTTCGGTGAAAATTACCTTGAAATCTGCCGATGGCCGCCGGATAGCTTCTCCCATCGAAAAATCATTTTCCAAGGGCGAACTCGAATTGACCGTCTCCGGTAGTTTTGACGATATCGAATCGTGGAATCCGGAATTGCCCGCACTTTATACGGCTCATTTTGAGTTGATGCAGAACGGAAGGCCGATTTATCAAATGCAGGAAAAATTTGGCTTCAGAACCATCGAGTTGAGGGAGAAAGACGGGATATACATCAATGATGTCAAGGTAGTCTTCAAGGGCGTCAACCGTCATTCCTTTTGGCCCGAGACCGGAAGGGCGCTCAGCGAGAAAAACCATTCGATGGATATTTCCCTCATGAAAGAAATGAATATGAACGCCGTTCGCATGTCCCATTACCCTCCCGACGAACGGTTTTTGCAATTATGCGACTCCTTAGGGCTTTTCGTGCTCGATGAATTGACGGGCTGGCAAGATGCGTATGACACCGTAGTAGGTCCTAAGTTGATAAAAGAATTGGTACTCAGGGATGAAAACCACCCCAGTGTGGTCCTATGGGATCACGGCAATGAAGGAGGATGGAATTTCGCCAACGAAAAATGGTTCCACGAGTACGATATCCAGAAGCGGCCTATCATTTATCCTTGGTTGTTGCGCAATGGGGTCGATGCCAGACACTATCCCGATTACCAATATGGCATCAACCGTTTGGCCTATGGAGATGATATCTTTATGCCCGGGGAATTTCTACATGGATTGTACGATGGAGGACACGGGGCGGGCCTGGAGGATTATTGGAACAGCTATCGGCAAAATCCCGCTTCGGCAGGGGGCTTCCTATGGGTCTTTTCGGATGAGGCAGTGGTACGAACGGACAGAGACGGAAAATTGGATAGTGACGGAGACAATGCTCCGGATGGTATCTTGGGCCCCTATCGAGAAAAGGAGGGAAGCTTCTACACCATCAAGGAAATATGGTCACCGGTGCAGATCGAACCTATGGTTGTCCGTTCCGATTTTAATGGCCGGTTCCGGGTCAACAATGACTATTTATACACCAACCTGAATGAATGTACATTCTCTTGGAAAACGACTTCCCTGAATCAATTTTCAGATTCCGAAGAGCAGGGTTCCGGAGAGATAAAAGCCCCAGATGTCAAGCCGGGCATGAACGGCACTCTTCAGTTCAACGTTCCGGAAGATTTTTCGGAAGCAGACCTGTTTTCCCTAACGGCTACCGATCCTTACGGAAAGGAGATTTACACATGGACCTGGGCAATAAAACAACCGGCTGAAATTGTCGACCAGCTACTGCCGACCACGGCGGACACCTCGGAAATCAACCTCAAGGAAAGCGCAGATCACATTGTCGCTGAAGTAGGGGAATTGAGCCTCCAATTCGCCAAGAAAAATGGATTTCTTGAAAAAGTGACCCAAGCGGGGGAAAGTATATCCTTAAAAGGCGGTCCCTTAATGGTCGGGGTCGAGCAGAATAACGGCACTGTTGATTGGAATAAAGATACCGAAGGAAATTTTATTGTGGAAATCAGCAGTGACAGCTATCCCCAGAAAACACAATGGAAAGTGACCAAGTCCGGATTGTTGCGCTTGGAAATAAGTCCACTCCACATCAAGCGGGACAGTCTTGATTATATAGGCATCTCTTTCGACTACCCCGAAGAGAAAGTCAAAGGCGTCCGGTGGATGGGACAGGGACCCTACCGGGTCTGGAAAAACAGGAGAAAGGGAGCTGAACTGGGTGTTTGGCAAAAAGAGTATAACAATACGATAACCGGGCAGAGCTTCGATTCTTTGATCTACCCCGAATTCAAAGGGTACCATGGAGCCTTTTATTGGGCCGAACTGCAAACCACCGTACGACCTTTTAGGATACTGACCGAAACTCCCGGGCTGTATTTCAGGCTATTTACCCCAGAGCCTCCCGAGCACGATCGTGGCGGGGTAGTGCCTCCGTTTCCCGAGGGCGATCTATCATTTTTGTATGAAATACCGGCCATCGGAACCAAGTTCAAAACACCCGGAAATCTGGGTCCTACCTCGCAAAAAGGGCAAACTAACTTCCATGAGGGAGATGAGAATCCCCCTTTGGTGCTATGGTTCGATTTTAACGATGCTAATGAATGAACCCAGAAATGAAGCTTAAAAGATATTTTCCGTTTATTTTATTCGTATTGCTTTCTATTGGTGCGTATGGCCAACAATCTGCAAATTCTTCCGGGAAGCAAGATTTGACCGATTTTGTAGACCCTTTTATAGGTACCACCGGACCCGCACACACCTATGT
>JBAUIP010000228.1:0-2530 GCA_049683055.1 Pricia sp. | reverse complement strand
TTTAGTTACGACGAGCCCTTACAGTATTGCTTTATATTCCTAGCGCTAATCGCTTTAATCCGAAAACGGTGGTTTTCTTTTGTGCCGTTTTTTACGCTGGCACTGATTTCCAGGGAAACGAGTATGTTATTGTTGCCGGCACTGGTCTGCTTTGCACCGGGCCTAAACCTTAGGTTCAAGCTTTTTTCGAAAGCCCATCTAAAATTATGTGTTCCCGTTTTGCTTCCGCTTCTTCTTTATGGCGTATACATGGTCATATTCATCTCCTCCCGAGACCAGCTGGAAGCCACCCGA
The DNA here is from genome assembly GCA_049683055.1 of Pricia sp. GTDB lineage: Bacteria > Bacteroidota > Bacteroidia > Flavobacteriales > Flavobacteriaceae > Pricia. Next base: position 2,236 of record JBAUIP010000228.1, on the reverse strand, counting down.
ATCGAAATGGGAAGCCGCTTTTCCTGCTTCCTGGAAAATTTTGAAAGTACCGAAAATACACTAGAGTCGATGATTTCACTTTTTCTGGCACTGGGGCCTTTTGTATACCTGACATTCTTTGGCAGAAAGCAAAACACTAACGTTAGTCTAAATAATACAACGGTCACGGGTTCGGAAATCGATAGGAACGCCGGCTCGCACCCTAAAACGGTCACTGGTCTGAAAGGCAGTATGATTACCGTATCGCAAAAGCGATGGGCAAGCGCCTTTCTGCTGACCGCGATTATCAACACTCCCCTAGTCATCCTCACCGCTTTCGCCCGCGAAACCCGTTTGTTCGCCTTGCCCCTCTTCTTTGTCTGGCCGGTATTCATGCAAGTTTTCGAACGGGAAATCCAACTTCTTTTTGACGCTAAAAAGTACGGAAGGCGACGGCATCGGCCGCCTAAACTCATTCTCTTTTTACTTGCAATGGCGGCCAACTACTGGTTCTGTTTTCAATTCTACCCCGCACTGGGACTCGGAGAAAACACCTTTTTTGGGGAATATCTTTTTATGGCAAACCTGTTCATCCTAATGCACGTACTAGTTCGCAGTCCCAACGATAGTGAATAAGAGGAATAGAAAAGACACTTGAAAAAGAATGTTCTGGCAAATAGGATAAAAATTTTAGCGATTGATTTAACAGTTTTGCCCAAATCTTTCCTATATTGTTAACCTAATCTTAAAATTATCAATCATGAGAGGTCTTCTTTGGCTTGTTGCCGTAATCTGTATCGTAGTTTGGCTTTTGGGCTTTTTGGGCGTTGTACCCGGATTGGGTACCAGTAGCCTGATCCACATTCTACTTGTAATTGCCGTAGTGGTGATTCTTTATAATGTGATTTCCGGTCGCAAACCCTTGTAAAATTCTTGAAAGATAATCGGTGCAAAGCTATTCTGCTTCCGCACCGATTATCTCCAAGAATTCCATTTCTGAAATAATGGGGACGCCGAGACTCTCGGCTTTCGTGCGTTTGCTAGGTCCCATTTTGTCGCCCGCTACCAGATAAGCGGTTTTTGCGGAAATACTTGAGCCGACCTTGCCACCATTGTCTTCTATCGACTTCTTCAACTCGGTACGGCTAAGGGTTTCGAAAACACCCGATACCACGATGGTCATTCCTTTCAGTTTGTCCGTTCGGTTTTCCAATTGTTCTTCGGATAGGGAAAACTGAATGCCGTAGCTTTTTAAACGGGATACAATCTCGAGGTTTTTTTCGTTTTCGAAAAATTCGATGACCGAACCGGCGATGCGCTCCCCGATTTCGTTGACCGCGGTCAGTTCCGCTTCGGATGCCGACATCAGGGAGTCGATATCTTTATACTCCCTGGCCAATTTTTTAGCGACCGTCTCTCCCACAAAACGGATGCCCAACGCAAAGAGGACGCGCTCAAAGGGAATCTTTACGGATTCAGCTATCCCCTTGATCAGATTTTCCGCCGACTTGTCCGCCATCCGCTCCAAGGGCAGGATTTGTTCTTTGGTCAGGGTGTACAGGTCCGCGTAATTGGCGATCAGTCCTTCCTTGAATAATAGCTCCACCGTTTCGCCACCGATGCCTTCGATATCCATCGCCTTACGGGAGATATAATGTTGGATGCGCCCGGTAATCTGCGGGGGACAACCGTAATAATTGGGACAATAGTGCTTGGCGTCACCCTCGGTGCGCTCCAGTTCCGTACCGCATTCGGGACACTGGTCGATGTATTCCGTTGGCTGCGAATCTTGCGGACGCTTCGCAAAATCGACCCCTATAATTTTGGGGATGATTTCCCCACCCTTTTCCACAAAAACGGTGTCCCCCTCGCGGATATCGAATTTCGCGATTTGATCGGCATTGTGCAAGGAAGCCCTTTTGACGGTCGTTCCGGCCAACAATACGGGCTCCAGATTGGCCACCGGTGTAACGGCCCCGGTCCGACCGACCTGATAGGTAATCTCCTTGAGCAGCGTTGATACCTGTTCCGCCTTGAATTTGTAGGCCATGGCCCAGCGGGGGGATTTCGAGGTGAATCCCAGTTCCTCTTGCTGTTGGATGCTGTTGACCTTCACCACTACCCCATCGGTCTCATAGGGCAGGTCATGTCGATGGGCATCCCAATGTTCAACAAAAGCCATTACTTCGGTAGTAGATGTACAAAGCTGTGCAGCGGTCGGTACCTTGAACCCCCATTCGCGAGCCTTGTTTAACAT
>JBAUIP010000227.1:0-2439 GCA_049683055.1 Pricia sp. | reverse complement strand
GAGATGGATAAGCGATCAACTTGTCTAGTGAAGCTTTGAATTCAATATTCGAGGGGCTCTTTTCGGGCATACCTAACCCTAATGATGTAAATGGCCTATTCCTCTATAAGATAGGATATCCGATAGGTGTGTTTTTCATAAACTCTGACATTTCCTTTGTTGTTTCTTTTGAGTTTGTCAAGCTTATAAATCTCAGGATTATTGATTAATACTTCAGTTGATTCGTAAACTTCGTTGATGAAACTTGTGGTCGTCTCGATGGATTCGGACTCTTCCAGAAGGTCTAAAAATGCATAGCTCAAATCCGCGTCGGCGCGATGCGTCCAGATTATTTTTTTGCCCATTTCTTAATGCGTTCGCCCATTTCTTCATGGGTGTAAAATTCTCCACGCTCTATTTGGGCGATGGACTCGTCCAGTTCCCTATTGTACTGCTCAATACTGATGCGGTCATTGTCCCCATGGTAGTTCTCTGCCATCGCCTTGACTAGTTTTAAAAATTGATTATCGGCATTTTTTACGTAGTCCAATACACTCTGCCTTAAATCCAAGGTTGCCATAATATTTCTCTTTGCTATACGTAAAGATACAAAATAGTATCAGTAATTATTGTTCAAGTTTCTTACTGGCATCATCGTGTTGTAAGAATAAAGGCCAAATCAGCACCAGCGCCGACAGCGGAAGAAGGAACAGTATCCGCCAATCCCTAAAATCCATATTTGAAGACAGCCAGCTCAAGGTCGAAATGAACGGGGATATCAATTTGTCACGTACCAAATGCCCGTCCAGCACGAAGAGAAACAGGAAATGGCATAGGATAAGCCCCGCCAAGACCATCCAAAAATTCCGGATCGATAAGAGCCTTTCGAGAGGCAAAAGCACTTTCTTACTCTTCAAAAATGCGGAAACTTTGTTCCATGGGATAAAGGCCAAGTATACCAATAGATTGTTTACATAGGCAATATCGAAGATCAGCATGGTAGCAATATGGAAAAGTATCCCGAAGGCGCAGAACCATTGAAATATTCGCTTGTTCAAAACGGCGAAAAGGAACAGACATTCGAACGCAATCGTAACGTAATCCATCGCTTTCCAAATCAGTATGTTTCGGTTGGAAGCAAGAATGTCCGTGAAAAGGCCCGTGTTCTCTTCCCGGAAAAAATACCGGGTACCGAAATGGTAAAAACTCCCGAATTGGTCTGGCGAGAGCCATCCTCCCAGAATTTTGAGCCATCCTGCGGTGAACATGGCGAAACCGAAGCTAAAGGCCAGCAAGAAGAGGGCGAAGCCATTGTATAAGGATGTATCGTTGGAGCTCTTTCTATCGGTTGCCCTAGATTCTCGCTCGGCCTTCGCCTTTCTCTGGGCCTTCGTATCTTCCGCCGCGTTCATCTCTCTCGGCATTTTCTTATTATCCTTCGTTTTCGTACTTCCCGTTACGCTGAATGCTTCCCCCCAATCACTAAAAGCCATAAAAAGCGGAGTGATGGCCAAAAAGATGGCATGCCCGATTTTTCCGGTCGAGAATTTCAACGAAAAGGCCAAGACCAACAAAACGGTGAGCGCCACCGAGGTGAAGCGGGTGCGCACCCCGAACAGGAGACAGGTAAAAGCGGTGATGATCGAGAAATCGATTAGCCCCAACCAAAAATCACTGGGAATGTACAGGGCGTAAAACCGCGCCACGCTGAAAATTTGCGGATAGAACAAGAATTCCGGGACTTGCGATAACCACGTAACCGTCGGTACCCCGAACAGCAGCAGGTAGAAAAAGACGAAGGCAATCCGGTACAGGCCCATGTTCCGGGCCGAGGTGGCGTACTCTTTAAAGACGAGGTGCCGGTACCATTTGGAGGGACTATTCTCCAAGGGAATACGTTTTTCGCTCCAACTCTTTGACAACACTTTCCCCAGAAGGAATATCCAAGGTTTTCTCGCTTAAAACAAAGGTAATTTCCGCCCCTTTGGCATCAAATCTGGCATCGACCCCATATTTTAGAAACTCCAGAAATGACGGAAAGGTTTCCTTTACTTTCAGCGCCCTATGGGAACGGTAATCTATAAAAACATGTTGGTTGATGATGCTCGAGGTTCTGGGTATTGCTCTTTCGACCTGGGCATAGTCCGAATTTGGAAGTACCCCGAACACGTTCGTACCCCGATTGGAAGGTAGAAAGGGCATTAAATCAATAAATTCCGGATGGTATTCTTTACCGTCAGTATCTGTTACGATAATCTTCGCCGTTCGGGACCGCAAGGTGTCGAGGTTGCTCGCGGTGGCTTTAAAACCGGGCTGGATGACTGCGGGATAAGGCTCGTCGAATTTGGTCATGATGAGGAAAGTAACCGTGTAGAACAAAAGCAACGCGGGAGGCAACAGCAATTTAAATGTTCTTTTACCGGGCATAAGACCTGATTTGAGTGCGGCCCTGTAGTAACA
>JBAUIP010000226.1:0-10199 GCA_049683055.1 Pricia sp. | reverse complement strand
TTTCGGCGGTCTTTGCCGTGTTCTCGATATCGATGGATTCGATGTTGAACTTCAGGGCGGTCAGCATTTGCCCGATTCCATCATGAATGTCCTTTGCGATACGTTTGCGCTCTTCTTCCTGGCCCTCAACGATCTGGCTGGCCTGCTGCTTCTTTTGAAGCATGCGTTCCTGAAAGTTCTGTTGGGTCAGTTGCGCTACCTTCAACTGGTTTTCTATACGCTCCGTAATATCCGAACAAAGGATCAGGATGCTCTGCTGCCTGCTCGATTGGTGCATGGGTACGATGGACATATCCAACCAAATCTCCTCACCGGATTTGGTCATAATCTTGATCTCCTCGGTGCGGATTACGTTCTTGCGATTGCTTTTCAACACCTCTTTCAAATATTCTTGCTGCCCCTCGTCGGTGGTCAACAGTTCGGATAAAGGCTTGTTTTTATCCCGCTCCGAATAGCCCAATAAGGTGAGGAACTTTTTACTGATAAAAACCACTTGACCATCCCTTCGTGCGCTCGCAAAAAGTGCCGCGTTATCGATTACGAAATTAAGCTCCTGCAATTCTTGAAGTGATTTTTCCTTTTCCGAAAACAGTTGCTGGATTTCCTTCGCGTGGGTGTCGGACTTTTGCCGGCTCTGCATCAGTTTACCGATCGTTTTACGGATCTGTATGGAAAGTGGCCTAAAAATGAACAGGATTTCCAACACTATTATCATCAGGGAAAAAGCCAACAAAAGATATTCTTTCTGTTTTAGGTTTTCCAATTGTTCTTTACTCCTCCGGTCATATTCGTTGACGATCCCGTCCATCATTTGTAAAAAAGTACGTTCGTTATCCAATAGAATAGCGATGTCGTTTCTTGGGATTTCCCCATCGGAACTCCCCGTAACCTTTTGAACAATGTCTTCCACAGCTTGCACCATGGCAGCATAATGGGGTTCCATTTTTCCGAACAGGGCCCGTATAGTTTCATCGTCTTCGACGGGAAGGTTTAAGGATGGGTCTCCGTGTTGCAGTCCCTGGTGCGACGCCTTCCAAACCGAAAGTGTTTGTTCTATTTCCGATAAGATTTCCCGTTTTTCGGTCTCGGCGTTGGTTTCCTTCAACAGTAAAACCTCTTTCACCAATTTTTGACTAGACGCGCGCGGCCGGCCAGCCACGTTGATGACCCGTGAATCGTTCAATTGGGAATTCAAATGCGTTTGGATCAGGATTTGGGCAATGATAATGGACAAGGCAATGCCCGCCAGGGCCAATAGGTACCATTTCTGCATCCTTTGAAAGGTCGCAGTGTCGAGAGGGAGTCTGTCTTTGCTATTTACCACGGTTTTTTTCTTCGGATTGCTTAGCGCTGAGCCATCAACCCTCGATTGCCTTGGAGACCAATTCAAGGGAATTTTTTGAGAGCGGAAGTTTCAAAGCGGCCTGCCGTCCCTCTTCCGACATTTTTCGCCATGTTTTTTGAAGGATGTCGATGATTTTTTCGTCCGGATGTTCTTGGGAAAAATCCTCAAAATAGTATTCCAGAAAAACCAAGCAGATGACGTCTTCCAAAGATTGGGTATCCTCGTTCTTTTTGAGCTGCTTTTTTTCCAAAAGGAAGGCGACCTTGGCGATGGTTTCCTCATCATAGCCTACTTCCTCCAAAATTTCCCTTGCTTTTTTGGCGTGGAACTTTTTCAGGTCCTGCCGCCATTTCAAATATCCCACCCGGTTCATTTCGTAGGATTCCCGGGGGATTTCCCAGCGTTGGATGTGTTGGCAGCGGGCCGTTAATCGCAGGGCTTCGGAAGCATCCGGGGCAAAATCGTTAAGCTTTTCCGTCATGCGGATGGCGTACAGGAGTTCTTTGGGATAGGTCTTCCCCTCGAATTCCTCCGTATTCGGGTCTTGTCGATTGGCAGCATCGAACCGGCGAAAAGCCTCTGCCAATTTTTGGGATGTGGCCATAGGGCATAAATTTTTAGGAAAGATAGCAAATTCCTGCCCACGGGAAAACCTACTAGGAAGTCTCCTTCTTCAGCAACCTGCCCGTCCGGAAGGTGGATGCCCTGAAGGTCTTATTCGGAAAATCCCACGAAGACAAAACCATCCTCGATTTTCACGGGATAGGTCGCGATGGCATCCAAACTACCGTTCAGGTTCTCGCCGGTTTTCAGGGAGAAGGTGTTTTTATGAAGCGGACACGCCACTTTGGGCTCCAAATTATCCTCCCCGATCATCCCCCGGGATAAAACCATTTCCATTTTATGGGGACAAAGATTCTGGCAGGCATACCAAGTGTCTTCACGGGTAAAGTTGAATACCGCGATCTGTTTGTCCTTATACTTGATACAGGCCCCGCCGTTTTTTGGAAATTTGGAGACCGGCGCCGCCTTGAACCAGATTTTTACGTCCTCCGGTCCTACGGTTTCGTAGGTGTTCAGCATTGTTATCATCGTTTTCAAGTTTTAGGTCTCGACTGAGCTCGACCGGAAAGTGTTATGTATTAAGTACTTCGCATTACAACCCTCATGCCTCCATCACGCCCATTCCTTCGGCATTTTCTGGTCCCGCAACGATACGAATTCGATGTTGTCATCCTCTTCGTCGGAGTTCACGAAGTGGGTATAGCGTGAGCGGATCTCGGGATTTTCCACCGCTTCCTTCCACTCGCATTTATAGGTATCGACATAGGCCTGCATCTCGGCATCCAATTCGGCAGTTATTCCCAACGAATCGTGGATGACCACATTTTGCAGATACGTAATTCCACCTTCCAACTTATCGAGCCAAGCCGCCGTCCGCTGCAAGGGCTGTGCGGTCTTGATGTAGAACATGATAAAACGGTCAACATATTTGATGGCGGTCTCCTTGTCCACTTTCTCGGCCAACAGCTCGGCGTGTTTGGGTTTGGCCCCGCCATTACCACCTACGTAAACGTTCCAACCGCCCTCTACGGCAATGAAACCGAAATCTTTCCCGCGGGCTTCCGCGCATTCCCGAATACATCCCGATACTCCTCCCTTGAATTTATGGGGGGAACGGATACCTTTATATCGATGCTCGATCTCTATGGCAAAGCTTACACTTTCGTCCATCCCGTAGCGGCACCATGTGGAACCGACACAGCTTTTTACGGTACGTAGGGATTTTCCATAGGCTTGGCCTGTTTCAAATCCCTCGGCGATGAGTTCCTCCCATATCATGGGAAGTTCGTGCAGATGGGCCCCGAACATATCGATGCGCTGCCCGCCCGTGATTTTGGTGTATAGGTCATACTTCATTCCGATACGTCCTAAGGCCATCAACTGTTTGGGTGAGATTTCACCCCCGGCGACCCGCGGCACCACGGAATAGGTACCGTTCCGTTGGATATTCGCCAAATACCGGTCGTTCGTGTCCTGAATAGTTTCCTGTCTGTTGGCGGTTTCGTTGTAGATACTGGCAAAAATTGCGGCGACGGCCGGTTTGCATACCTCGCATCCATGGCCGGTGCCTACGGTATCGATCAGTTCGTCATAATCTTGAATATTACGGGTCTTGACGATATCGTATAATTCCTGTCGCGAATAATCAAAATGCTCACAGATCCGGTTCTTGACCGTTTTACCGATGGATTTAAGGCTTTCGGCGACCAGATCGGTCAGCATAGGCTTACAACCGCCGCAACCGGTACCAGCCTTGGTGGCTTTGGCGATGGCCTTAACAGTTTCGTTGCCATCCTCCAGAACGGAACAGCAAATATCCCCTTTTGTTACCGCTTCGCAGGAACAGATAACCGCCGTATCGGGCAGATCCATGGCACTTCCAAAGGCCGAGCCCCCTTCGCCGCGCGAACCCACGATCAGTTCCTCCGCATTGTCCGGAAGCGGCATATGGTTAAGATACATTTGGTGCAATATGCTATAATCTTCGGCGTCGCCGACCATGATTCCCCCTAGGAGCGTTTTGCCGTCATGGCTTACGTTAATTCTTTTGTAAACACCCTTGGTCTTGTTCTCATAAATTATGGAGAGGCCCTTGTCCGCAGGCATATAAGGAACCCCAAAACTGGCCACGTCTACCCCAATCAGTTTTAATTTGGTAGACATATCGATTTCTGCCCGCATTTTCACCTCGGCATTTTTGAAGATCTGATTAACGGCTACTTCTGCCATTTCATATCCCGGGGCCACCAAACCATAGATCATTTGATTGTAAAGTGCCACTTCGCCGATAGCATAGATATCCGGGTCGGAAGTCTGCATTTTGTCGTTTACTACGATCCCACCCCGCACCCCCACTTCGAGATCGCAGGTTTTGGCCAACTCATCCCTGGGACGTATGCCCGCGGATACGACCAACATATCGACTTCCAAACTATCGTTTTCACCGAAATCCATTCCGGTTATCGCACCATTGCCCAAAATGCGGTTGGTCGCCTTGCCGGAATGTATATTGATTCCCATGGATTCCAGAGTGAGCTGTAAAACGTTGCTGCTTCGGGAATCCAATTGCCGTGGCATCAGTTTCGGCGCGTATTCCACCACATGGGGCTCAAGGCCCATATCCATGACGGCCTTCCCGGCTTCAAGGCCCAAAAGTCCGCCTCCTAAAATGGCGGCCCTTCCGTTGGGTTTTGTTTTCTTTACCTTTTCCGCATAGACCAGCATCGCCTCCAAGTCTTCTATGGTACGGTACACAAAAACACCTTCCTTCTCGACCCCTTGGATAGGGGGAACGAAGGGAGAAGATCCTGTGGCAATAACAAGATAATCGTACCTATAGGTTTTGTCACTGGCGGTGGTTATCGTTTTTGTTTTTCGATGGATATCGGTTACCCGTTCCTTTACGATAAGATCGATACCATTGTCCGAATACCAACTCAATGGAGCCAGTTCCAATGCCTTGGCATCCTTGTTTTCGAAAAACGCGCTGAGATGTACGCGGTCGTAAGCCGCACGGGGTTCCTCGCCAAAAACGACCAATTTAAACTGCCGGCTTTCCTCCCGGGCCACAAACTTCTCACAGAATTTGTACCCGACCATTCCATTTCCTACTACGATGATAGTTTGCATGTGCTTTGATTTTAAACTACTTGACAAAATTAAGTATAAATACGTATATTTGTATCGATTATTTAAGAATAATTACGTATTCCTGTTGTGGAATTACCAAAAAAAACACTTTTAAATCGTAGGAATGGAACTGAAAAAAGAACCGAAAGTAACCTTGGTAGGTGCAGGCCCAGGTAGTGAAGACCTTATAACTATTAGGGGTCTGAGGGCTTTGCAGTCTGCGGATGTCGTGTTGTACGATGCGCTTATAAGCAACGAGCTACTTTCGCAGATTGATGCTGCGATTCCGAAAATATACGTAGGTAAACGTTGTAGCCAACACTCATTTACACAAGACGATATCAATACCTTGATTGTCGAAAATGCGTTTCGGTACGGCCATGTGGTTCGTTTGAAAGGAGGCGACCCTTTTGTCTTTGGAAGGGCCAACGAGGAAATAGAGTATGTGGAATCCTTCGGAATTCCGGCTATCGTTGTACCGGGAATTTCCAGTGCTATCGCTGTTCCCTCAGGTCAAGGCATTCCCATGACCCGGAGAGGGGTCAACAGCAGTTTTTGGGTGATGACGGCTACCCAACGGGACGGTTCTTTTTCGGGGGATCTGGAATTTGCCGCCCGATCTTCGGCTACGATGGTCATTCTGATGGGTATCCGAAAAATTCGGCAAATCGTTGCGGAAGTCAGTAAATATAGAGGTTCTATGACTCCATTTGCCGTAATCCAAAATGGAACCATGGTCAATGAAACCTGCCTACTGGGTTCTTTGGGCAACGTCTCCCAAGTTGCAGATGATTTGGATATCAGCTTGCCCGGTATCATCGTCATCGGTGAGGTGGTAGCCGAGCATCCTTCCTTTTTTGATGAAGAAGTGCAACGGGTGCTGCATTCCTATCTCTGAAAAATCCCTACTATATATATTAAGGTATAATCTTTACGTGAAGGGGACTTCCCCAATTATTCCAAATTCCCGAAAATTATTTTTTCTCAATACGGCATGCCTTTTTTTTAGGATATTATATTTCCCCTCCACCGATTTATCCATCTTCATAAAACTGCGTCTAGAATCGCGATTTATCTAAATACTACGTACTAATACGTATTTAAATACTTAGTTTTGCTCTATCGTTTAACTCTAAAATCTACGTAAGATGGAAACACAACCAAAAAAAGCGACAACTCTTAAACTGACCGACATCAAAAGCATGCCCATACGCACCTTTTGGATTACGTCGATTGCCTTCTTCATCTGTTTTTTCGCCTGGTTCGGCATCGTGCCCTTTATGCCCGATGTGGTTAAGGACTTGGGACTGACCCCCGATCAAAAATGGAACTCTATCATTCTAGCGGTCACAGGTACCGTATTTGCCAGACTGTTAATCGGAAAACTATGTGATAAATACGGTCCTCGCCTGTGTTATACCTATTTATTGGTCCTGGGGGCGATTCCTGTAATCCTGATTGGTTTTGTGCAGACGCCTATGCAATTTTTGGTCTGTCGATTGTTTATTGGATTTATAGGGGCTTCGTTCGTCATTACACAGTTCCATACCTCTATCATGTTCGCGCCCAACATTGTGGGAACGGCCAACGCCACTTCCGCTGGATGGGGAAATCTGGGCGGGGGCGCCAACAGATTGGGCATGCCCTTAATCGCTGCTGCTGTGGTAAGTTTTGGCGTAGCGGATGAGATTGCATGGCGGTATTCCATGGTCATCGCCGGTGTCATCGCCATGCTGATGGGTGCCGTATACTACTTTTTTACCCAGGATACTCCCGAGGGCAACTTTGCGGAACTTAAAAAGGAAGGCAAAATGCCAACCCTTAAAAAGGACGAAGAAAACTTTTTGAGTGTCCTGAAAGACTATCGTGTTTGGATCCTGTTCATCGTTTATGCCGCCTGTTTCGGGATGGAGCTTACCGTGTACGGCACCATGGACGATTATTTGCAGAATACCTTCGGATTGACCCGTACTACTGCAGGAAACCTGGTGCTCTCCTTCGCCCTAATGAACATTTTTGCCCGTACGCTGGGTGGATTCTTTGGCGACCGTTTCGGAAAATTGAAAGGACTTCGGGGCAGGGTATTGTTCTTAACGGTAATACTCGCGGCCGAGGGATTGATGCTATCCTTTTTCTCGATGACCACAAGTTTGGCCATTGCCATGGTATTTCTGATCGCTTTTAGCCTTACCGTACAAATGGCGGAAGGTGCGACGTTCTCCGTGGTTCCTTTTATCAACAAAAAAGCGATTGGTTCCATTTCTGGAATCGTCGGGGCGGGCGGTAATGTAGGTGCCTTTTTGGCCGCGATGTTCTTAAAATCCAAATCGGCCGTAGCCGAGACCACCGCATTGGCAACAAACTCCAGTTTGGGGGAAGAGGCTATGAAGGCCGCACAATCGGCAGCCGCCTCCAGCGCAGTTTCAAGCGGCTATTTTATCATCGGTGGAATGGTGGTCATCACTGCTCTGACCACTTTGGCCATCAAGTTTTCCATGGCCGACGAGAAAGCGGTCGAAGCTGAAATGAGGGGGGAACTGGCTTTTTCAGGTTCCGATAAATAAGTAAGCAAATAAATACTAATCTTAAAATTCATATCAAAATGAGCGCAAAACAAATTTCAAAATTCAATGGACTCCATCGCCGTGGCGCAAAAAGTTCCGATATCGACGGTTCTGCTTACGGAAAATTGAACGGAAAAGCGGGAGCACTACAGAAAGATACCAGCCTCAAAAAAGAAGAAGCTAGCATAGAATTAAGCTATACGTAAGAATCCCATTTAAATGTAATAGCGCCTGGCCTAAAAATACATCTAGGCCAGGCAATGTGGCAAAAACCAACCAAAAAATAGCTTTATGAAAAAAACAAGCTTGTTCCTTGCTTTGGCACTCTTTTGGTCAATATCGGCCTCCGCGCAATTTACAATGGACGGACAATTTAGGCCCCGAACGGAGTACCGGCACGGTTTCGGAAGTATCATTCCAGATGCCGCCGATGCCGGCTACGCCATTTCGACCCGAATACGATTGAACACCGGCTATAAATTCGATTCCTACGAATTTTATGTTAGCCTGCAAGACGTGATGGTCTGGGGCGAGAACCGGCAGATACTGCCTGATGACGAGAATAATTCCTTTGCGGTGTTCGAGGCATGGGCCAATCTCAATCTAGGAAAAGGCTGGTCGACCAAGTTGGGCCGGCAGGTCATTTCCTATGACGACCAGCGCATAATGGGAGGTCTCGATTGGGCTCAACAAGGGCGTAATCACGATGCAGGGCTTTTGAAATACAAGAGCGAAAGATTTATGATGGATGTCGGACTTGCCTTTAGCCAAGATTTTGATAATCCCGCGGGATTCCAGTCCATTGGTACCGCCTACAACACGACCGGTTTCTTCACCTACAAGACCATGCAATACCTCTACCTAAAACAGCAGTGGGAAAATTTTTCGGGAAGCTTTTTGCTATTGAACAACGGTTTTCAAAATTTTACGGGAGAGGATGATGCCCGCGTAGCCGACGGGGTAAGCAATTTGCAGACCTTGGGAACCCATCTAGAATATAAAAAGGGAAGTTTTGGCGCCGCCCTCAATGCCTTTTTGCAATCGGGGGAACGGCAAAATAGTGTTGATGTCGGCGGTGCCTTTCTTTTGGGATTGGACCTTAGCTATAAGACGAGTGACAAAATTGGGCTAGGAATCGGTACCGAACTGATCAGTGGCAACAAAGCCGGAACGGCCGATAAAACGGAAGCGTTTTTTCCGCTCTACGGTACTAACCACAAGTTCAACGGCGTTATGGATTACTTCTACGTAGGCAACCACGCGAATTCCATCGGCTTGTTCGATGTACATGCCAGCGCTAATTTCAAGCTGGGCGAAAAATCGAATCTGTTGGTGAAGGTGTTGAACTTCAGCGGGGAACAGGAGTTGCCCGTTAGCGGTAAGTCTTTGGGCACCGAATTGGACCTGGTATTTTCAAAAACTTTCAACGGTTACAGTCTGGTCATGGGGTACTCACACCTGTTCGCCAGCGATGGTATGTACGAACTAAAAGGGGTTGCGGAAGATGCCGCCGCCAGTACCCAGAACTGGGCATGGGCCATGCTTGTTATCAAACCGAAATTTTTGAATACGGCAAAGGAGGAATAGCGCTGTTGTCACCCTGGGGCTGCCTGCCGGTTTGCCGCCGGAGGATGGCAGGCAGGCGCAGTCGAAGAATTGGGAACACAAATACAATTAATCGTTCACCCCTGACAAATAAAAAACAATCAAGCACAATGATGCTTCGATGAGGGCCGTCATGACCGCTTTTTGGTTGTGGCGGTTCTTTTATACAATAGCAATCCTTTTATCTTATATTTGTACGTATAACTACGCACATTTTGAAAAAAACCACAAGTATTGTTTTAGCCGATGACCATTCCCTAGTTCGCGATGGTATCCGTTCTTTGTTGGAAAGTGAATCCGATCTCGAGGTCATTGGTGAAGCCTCCAACGGTAAGGAGGCCATTGCCATGGTTAAGAAAAAAACTCCCGACCTGCTCATCATAGACATACGAATGCCCAATATGACAGGTATAGAGGCCGTCGCACAGTTAAATAAGAATGGAAGTCCCGTGAAATCCATAATTCTTTCCATGCACGATTCGGAGGAGTATATTCTACAATCGGTCAGTGCAGGGGCGAAAGGATATTTGCTAAAGGATACCGGAAAGCCTGAGTTCATCAAGGCGATACATACCGTCAGGGATGGCGGTAAATATTATAGCGGGGATATTTCCAACGTGCTGGTCAACAATCTCCTAAACCCTAGTGCCAAGACTACGGAACCTCCAAAAACCAATGAAGCCGGAGACAATCCCTTTGACCTTACCAACAAAGAATTACAAGTGTTGGAGCTGGTATTGTCCGGTCTGACCAACAACCAGATTTCCGAAAGACTACAGAACAGCAAACGTACCATCGAGACCCACCGCTTCAATCTGATGCGAAAGATGGATGTGAAAAACCTTATGGAACTCTCCAAAAAGGCTCAGAAGTTTCAGTTGATATGAAAACCAGGTGTGGATATACTAAGCGCCTTGGCTTTCTGAAACTGTAACATACCTTAGAAATATAAATGTTTTATTGCTGGATTCAAGGTGGTATATCCTATATTG
>JBAUIP010000225.1:0-6805 GCA_049683055.1 Pricia sp. | reverse complement strand
AACTGGAAAAAATTCCCGAAGTGCTCGAATGCCATTACACCACCGGCAATTGGAGTATCCTCATCAAGGTTTTGTGCCGCGACAACGAACATTTGATGGAAGTGCTGAACAAAGAAATCCAACAAATCGAAGGGGTCTCGCGTACGGAGACTTTTATTTCTTTGAACCAGCAGATCGATCGGCAGATTACGATCTAATCTTAATCCCTTCCCCCGAAAACCTGAAGTCCCCAATATACCAAAGTTGCCAGCGACCCAATTGCTGCGACCAAATAGGTACGGGCCGCCCATTTAAGGGCATCCTCTGAGCCTTCATATTCCTGGGGTGTCACTACATTTTGGTTCTTGAGCCAAGCCAAGGCCCGGTTACTGGCATCGTATTCCACAGGAAGGGTAACGAAACTGAATAAAGTAGCAAGGCCCATCATTATCAATCCGGCGACCGCGACCCAGTAGCCCAATCCGACTCCCGCAGCAGCTCCCAGCATCAATCCGCCAAAGACCACCCACATCGACATGCTAGAGGTGACACTGACTACCGGCACCAGTTTGGAGCGTAAAGTCAGCCATTCGTAGGCTTGGGCGTGCTGCACCGCGTGGCCACATTCATGTGCCGCGACCGCTGCCGCAGCGGCGTTTCGTTGGTTATAGACCCCTTCGCTCAAATTGACCGTCTTGTTTTTCGGATTGTAATGATCCGTCAGCATCCCGCCGGTGGAAATGACCTTAACGTCTCGGATTCCGTTATCGGACAGCATTTTTTCGGCGATTTCGGCACCGCTCATTCCGTTTTTAAGGTGGACTTTCGAATAGTGTTTGAACTTGCTTTTGAGTTTGCGACTGACCAGCCAACTGACAAGGGCAATCCCGCCGATCAAAATATAATATCCCATCATAACATTTTCTGTTTTGTTGATTTCTATGATTTAAAGGTAGCAAAAACCTCGCCAATCGATGCTACGGACAAAATGGCGTTTTACGGCGTGTAGGTACAATCTGACCGGAATTATTCGTTTATTTTATGTACAGGACTTCGAGAGAGGCTACACTTTGTCCACACGTCACTAGCCGACGATATTTACGATTTTCCCTGGTACTACAATGACTTTTTTCGGAGTCCTGCCCTGCAACTGTTGCTGGGTCTTTTCATGGGCCATGACCTTCTCCTCGATTTCTTTTTTGTCCATATTCAACGGAAGCTCCATCGTAAAACGCATCTTGCCATTGAAGGATATTGGATATTCCTTGCTGCTTTCCAGCACGTATTTCTCCTCGAATTTGGGGAAGGGCGCGGTGGATATGGATTCGGAATGACCGAGTTTTTCCCATAGCTCTTCAGCGATGTGCGGGGCGTAGGGGGATATGAGGATGGCCAGTGGCACCAGTATCTCCCGGCTCGTACATTTTTGGGCGGTCAGCTCGTTGACACAGATCATAAAGGTGGATACCGAGGTGTTAAAACTGAAGTTCTCGATGTCATCTTCCACTTTTTGAATGGTTTTGTGGAGGGTTTTTAGGGATTCGGGGGATGGTTGGGAAGATACTTTTGAGGACAATTTTGAGGATGCCTCCGCCCCGTTCGTGCTTCCATTTTGTTGGATGTCGCCACCCTTCGATTCTTGGTTTGCGCTGCCGGTCTTTTCGGAATCTGTGACTTTAAACGTTCCATTCGGTCCAGAGTGATAGAGTTTCCATAGTTTTTTTAGGAAGCTGTGGACGCCCGTGATACCGGCCGTGTTCCAAGGTTTGGATTGTTCGAGGGGACCGAGGAACATTTCATACATCCGGAGGCTGTCGGCGCCGTATTCCTCGCAAATCGCATCGGGATTGACAACGTTGAATTTGGATTTGGACATTTTTTCGACTTCGCGGGAGACTGAAATTGTTTGATTTTCAGAAATTTCATGATTTTCATAAATTTCTCGTCCATCAAAAAAGCTTGCGCCTTGAATCATTTCAAATCTTTGATCTTTTGAAATGCCTTTTAAATCAAGATGGTTTCGAATAGTGACAAACTCAATATCTACATTGGTAGTTTTAAATGCTTGGAAATACTTAACATTTCCAGGGTTAATATCAATTAATTGTAGATTAGATATGAACTTATCAAAATAATCGCAAAGTTCTCTTGGAAGATTTTTGATATTGCCTTCTTTCTCTTCCAATTTCTCGAAAACATTCTTTTCAACGATAACTTGATTTCGTATCAATACGTCGTCTTCATTTTTTCGTAATTGGCCTTCAATAACATATAAAAATGCCGATTCACCTGTAATCATCCCCTGATTAATCAACTTCTTCGCGTACTCATCCACCGTAACCAATCCCCTATCGAACATGAACTTCTGCCAAAATCGGCTGTACAGCAAATGGCCTGTGGCGTGTTCACTTCCTCCGATGTAGAGGTCCACATCCTGCCAGTAATCGATGGCTTCTTGGGAGAAGATTTCCTCGTCGTTGTGCGGGTCCATGTAGCGATTGAAGTATTGGGAGCTTCCGGCCCATCCGGGCATGGTGTTCAGTTCTAAGGGATAAACGCCGTTGTCGGGCCCTTCGACGGAACCTGCACCGAGCGTAGTCGAGGTGCTGTCATTGCTACCTTCACTAGCTCCGTGGCTTTTGGAGACCGAACCGTCGACCCCTCCGAGCAGGCCGGTCTTTTTGGCATTTACATCCGTGTTACCTATTGCCGCGCCCTTGGAAATTTTGTCGTTGGAAACGACTTTGTTCTTGTTCGTATCCCAGGCCCATTGGGTAGCATTTCCCAAAGGCGGTTCGCCGGTTTCGGTGGGAAGGTACTTTTCGACTTCCGGAAGTTTGATGGGCAAATGCTCGTCGGCAATCATTTGGGGCATTCCGTCTACGTAGTACACGGGAAAAGGTTCGCCCCAGTACCGCTGTCGGCTGAAAACGGCATCCCGCAGACGGTAGTTGATTTTACCCCTGCCTTGCCCGATTGCTTCTAGCTCGTCGATGGCCTTTCGCGTGGCTTCCTTGTAGGATAATCCGTTTAGGAAATCGGAATTGGTGATGACCGTATTTTCTTTATCCGCAAAGGCCTCCTCCGAAATATCAACACCCTTGAAGATGTTAGGGATATCTATCCCGAAATACTTTGCAAAATCATAATCGCGTTGGTCGCCGCAGGGTACGGACATGACGGCCCCCGTGCCGTACCCAGCCAGAACGTAGTCCCCGATCCAAATCGGAATAGGCTCCTTGGTAAAGGGATGCTCGGCGTAGGCGCCTGTAAAGGCCCCGGTAATGGACTTGACATCGGCCATCCGATCTCGTTCGGAGCGTTTGGCTGTCGCTTCAATGTAGGCGTCAACCTCGTCTTGTTGTTTAGAGGTAGTAATTTTAGGTACTAATTCGTGTTCCGGCGCCAAGGTCATAAAACTGGTGCCGAAAATGGTGTCGGGGCGGGTGGTGAACACCTCGATATAGTCTTGATTTTGATTCGAAGCTGGCGTTACCGAACCTTGGCCAACAGATTTGTTCTTTGAACCGGGGTCCGGGTGCTCATTTTCAGATTTTGAACCCCCGTTTGAGGCGGAATCGACTCCTGACATTGAGTCCAAGACCTTAAACTTGACCGAAGCCCCTTCGGACCTGCCAATCCAATTCCGCTGGGCATCCTTCAAAGGTTGGGGCCAATCGATTTTGTCCAACCCGTCGAGTAAACGCTTAGCGTAGGCGGTAATCCGCATCATCCATTGGGTCATCTTTTTCCGCACAACGGGGTGTCCGCCGCGCTCGGAGACTCCGTTGACGATTTCATCATTGGCGAGCACGGTTCCCAAGGTGGGACACCAATTGACATCGGCATCCGCCAAATAAGTCAGGCGATATTTGAGCAGTATTTCCTGTTTTTCCTTCGTGGAAAACCCCTTCCAATCCGCCGCTGAAAAATCCGAAGTATCGTCATCGCAGACGGCGTTTACGTTCGCATTTCCATCCTTTTCAAAAACCGAAACCAGCTTCTCTATAGGTTCCGCCTTATCCGCATCCGTATTATACCACGAATTGAAAAGCTGGATGAAAACCCACTGCGTCCATTTGTAATATTCCGGGTTCGAAGTACGGATTTCACGGCTCCAATCGAAGGAAAATCCCATTTGATCCAGCTGCCGACGGTAGGTCTTAATATTCTCCTCCGTGGTCACGGCAGGATGCTGCCCGGTCTGGATGGCATACTGCTCGGCGGGCAATCCAAAGGAATCATATCCCATAGGATGCAGCACATTGAACCCCGTGTGCCGCTTGTAACGCGCGTAAATATCACTGGCGATATATCCCAAGGGATGGCCTACATGAAGTCCGGCTCCGGAGGGGTAGGGAAACATGTCGAGTACGTAGAACTTTTCTTTTTCAGAGGTATTTTCAGCTTTGAACGTGCTATTTTTCGCCCAATACTGCTGCCATTTTTTCTCTATTTCATTGAAATTATAGTGCATAAATCGCTGGTCTATTGATGTCGGGCAAAAATAAGTTTATTCGATTTACTTTCCTAAATTTGCCAGCGCATAGCACATCGACCACCTGACTATGGGCCAATCTTTCGAACAGTACCAAAAACAGAAACTGGTATCCTCGTATTTTTCCGTGGTGCTGAGTATCGCCTTAGTGCTCTTTTTACTGGGAATACTGGGACTTCTCGTGCTCAATACCCAAAAAATGGCCGACCACTTTAAGGAGCAGATCACCGTTTCGATTTTCCTGAAGGACGAGGCCAAGGAATCGGAAGTCGACCAGCTGCAAAAGACCCTCGCCATGGCTGAACACGTCAAATCGGCCACTTACGTCTCCAAAGAGGATGCCGCCGAACAGCACAGCGACGAAATCGGTGAGGATTTTCAGGATTTTCTCGGATACAATCCCCTGAAGAATTCCATCGACCTGCAATTAAAGGCGGATTTTGTGACCCCGGATGAAATCGAGAAAATAGCGACGGGCATCTCCGAAAAAGCCTACGTCGAAGAGGTCAGCTATGACAAACCCTTGGTGGGACTTCTCACAGAGAACGTCAAAAAAATCGGATTTTGGATGTTGGTCGCCAGTGGCATCTTCACATTTATCGCCTTTTTATTGATCAATAGCTCCATTCGACTGTCGATTTACTCCAAACGTTTTATTATCAAGACCATGCAAATGGTCGGGGCCACCAAAACCTTTATCCGTAAACCCTTTATTTGGACGAACGTGAAGCTCGGTATGCTCGGCGCCGTCATCGCCATGCTGGCTCTTGGCGCATCCCTTTTCTATCTGAACAGGACGTTTCCCGAACTCCTTCTTTTTGAGGATATCGAAGTACTTGTCCTACTTTTTAGTAGTGTTTTTCTGTTGGGCATCCTTATATCCCTCATCTGTACCTATTTTGCGACCCAGCGGTTTTTGAACTTGAGGACGGACGAACTTTATTACTAATGTGTATCGGATTTTCTAGAGATTTGCGATTTCGTTTTCTGATTTTTTTCCGATTTCCGATTTCCGACCGTAACACCATCCCTATTTCCAAAGCGATGCAATTCCAAAAGCAAAAATCTTTTATCAGCTTTAAGGCACTACTAACTCAATAACCGATAACTTTTATCTAAATTTGCGCCATGGGCAAAAAACAACGAAAAAATTCCGAGCAAATGCCTAGACAGGAGTTTATCTTTCAACGGAAAAACTACATCGTCATGTTCATCGGTATCGCTTTCATCGCCTTGGGCTTTATTCTCATGAGCGGCGGGGGCAGCGATGATCCCAATGTCTTCAACGAAGACATCTATAGTTTCCGTAGGATACGCCTCGCACCCACCCTAGTACTTATCGGACTGGGTATAGAGGTTTATGCCATTCTACTCAATCCGCACCAGAAGAAGGCCTAATATTGGATACGCTCGACGCCATTATTCTCGGTATCATTCAGGGCTTGACCGAATTTCTACCGGTATCTTCTAGTGGACATCTCGAACTAGGCAAGGCCATTTTAGGGGATGACTCGGTCGGGGAGCAAAGCCTGCTTTTCACAGTTGTACTCCACTTCGCGACCGCGCTAAGTACCATTGTGGTTTTCAGAAAGGATGTATGGGAAATTATTAGCGGCCTTTTCCTGTTCAAATGGAACGAAGAAACCAAGTTTTCCCTAAAAATCATCATCTCCATGGTGCCCGCAGCGATGATCGGGCTCTTTTTCGAGGAGAAACTGGAGAGTTTTTTCGGTGGCGATGTCGGCTTTATCGGCCGTATGCTCATCGTGACGGCCTTTCTGCTTTATTTCGCCGACCGGGCCAAAAATACCACCAAAAAAGTAACCTTTGGCAGTGCCCTTGTTATCGGAATTTCCCAGGCCATCGCCATGCTGCCGGGCATATCCCGTAGTGGGGCGACCATATCTACCTCGGTAATATTGGGAGTGGACAAGACCAAGTCCGCCCGCTTTTCGTTTCTGATGGTAGTACCCCTAATTTTCGGAAAAATCGCAAAGGACATTTTCAGCGGTGAACTCAACCTTCAAGGCGACAACAACCTTGCCATGACCGCCGGATTTGTCGCCGCCTTCCTCGCCGGCCTCGCCGCCTGCACTTGGATGATCCAACTCGTCAAAAAAAGTAAGCTGACCTATTTTGCGGTCTACTGTCTAATTGTGGGGCTGATTGCGATTGGGTATAGTATTTGGGGATGAAATCAACAGCCACCTTCTCGTCAATCTGTGGCAATTTGTAACGCAAGCGCTACCAATCGGACATCATTTGAATTTCACTAACTTTACCCTTATATGAACGCCAAGACGAACAAAATAATTATAGATACCATAT
>JBAUIP010000224.1:0-5588 GCA_049683055.1 Pricia sp. | reverse complement strand
GGAAAGCAAACGTTTGAAATGAAGTAGTTAAGATTCTAAGAAAATCCCACCGCAAATCCCAATAAGATACAACACAGTCAAAGCACTATGAGATTCAAAAGCATTACGGCATCCTTACTCTTTCTATCCCTGTTCATCGGCTGCGGTGTAGCCCGTACCGATACCGACACAACGGATAAAACTTCCAAAGGTCTTGTTGAAAAACCTTGGATGCTGGGCCCTTTCAAGCGTCCCACAAATGCCCGACCGATTATTCAGGCCGATACAAGTACCTTCTTTAAGGACCCTATGAGTGGTAGCGAGGTCAAATGGCAATCCAAGGCCACGTTCAATCCCGCTGCTATAGTCAAAGACGGTCGCATCCATGTGCTTTACCGGGCCGAACAGGACCGCAACACCGATTCGATAGGCGGGCATACCTCCCGGATCGGATTGGCCGTTTCCGAAGACGGCACAAATTACCGCACCGCGGATGCGCCTATTTTTTATCCGGACGACGATGACCAGAAGAAATACGAATGGATCGGCGGTACCGAAGACCCCCGACTTGTTCAAAGTGAAGATGGCAGGTACATTCTCGCCTATACGCAGTGGAACGGCGATGTTCCCCGACTGGCGCTCGCCACTACTCCCGACCTTAAGAAATGGACGAAACACGGCCCTATTTTCGAGGATTATAAAGAGGGAAAGTACAACGACAGGGAAACCAAGTCGGGGGCAATAGTAACGGAATTGAAAGATGGGAAGCTGGTCGCCGCAAAAATCAATGGCAAATATTATATGTATTATGGGGTGCCGCATATTTGGCTGGCGACATCAACGGACTTGATCGACTGGCAGCCCGTAGAAAATTACGAAGGTAACTTGGCGCCAGTGCTCAGTCCGCGGCCCGGATATTTCGACTCTTGGTTGGTCGAGGCCGGACCACCGCCGGTGTTGACCGATGATGGCATCGTGGTACTGTATAATGCCGGCAACTCATCGAATATTGGTGTGAACGATTTGGGCAACCGGGTATATACCAGCGGACAAGCCCTGTTTTCCGCCGAAGAGCCGTGGAAGTTAATCGACCGTAGCGATAATCCCCATCTCAAGCCAGAACTTCCCTTTGAAAAATCGGGACAGTATAAAGACGGTACCACCTTTGTGGAAGGCTTGGTCTTTTTCGAGGGTAAATGGTTCCTTTACTATGGCACGGCGGACAGTATGGTGGGGGTGGCCTCTGCCAAAGCTAAGTAACTAAGTAAACGGATTAATATTTTTTGTGAATCACGAGCGAACGATTCCCCACAATCCTTTGGTTCACACAAAACTTTCGAACTTCCGCTCGTAGTGGCAAGTGTATCCGTTAGGATGTTTTACCAGATAATCCTGATGCTCCGGTTCGGCGGGCCAGAAGGTGGTGTATGGCTCTAAGGTGGTGACGACATTGGCTTCCCATTGATTGGAGTCGTCTACGATTTTCACCATTTCTTCTGCTTGGCTCTTTTCCTCATCATTTTGGTAAAAGATGGCCGAGCGGTAGCTCGATCCCCTATCGTTTCCCTGTTGGTCGACCGTGGTCGGGTTATGGATCCGAAAGAAGTAATCCAAAATTTCCCTGAACGAGGTCGCTCTTGGGTCGTAGGTGATTTCCAGTCCCTCGGCATGGCCGGGGTGGTTTCTGTAGGTGGGGTTGTCGTTCTTCCCCCCGATGTATCCTACCTCGGTATCTTTTACTCCCGGCCTGACCCGAAAAAGTTCTTCCATGCCCCAAAAACATCCGCCTGCGATGTATGCTTTTTTTGTGTTTTCCATCCTCTTTAAATCATTTTTCGTGTTGGCCATAAGATACGGCGAAGGGATATCCTTCTAAGCAGGATTAACTAAAAACTAACATTTTCAAGGGATTTTCCCCGGTTTGGCGGCGCCCATTCCCATCCAAAGTTTCATCAATAGGATGGCCAGAAGGAGGAAAAGAGCATAGGTCCAGCTTCCGGTCAGATCGAAAATACTGCCGAAAAGGATGGGACCGGTGGCGGCAAGAACATATCCAATGGATTGGGCCATGCCAGACAGTTCCGTGGCAGAATCGGAATCGTGGGAGCGCAGCACTATAAAGAGCAGCGCCAATCCGAAAGTGCCTCCCAGCACAAAACCGATGAGCGAGACCCAAAGCCATATCAATCCGAGTTCGGGAAACACCAGTCCCAATATTCCGATGAGCTCGATAATCACTAAGAATAGGACGATACTGCGCTGATCCTTACGTCTTCCGGCCAAGGTGGGCACGACCAACGAGCCGAAAATACCCATGGCCTGTGATAGCGAGAGCATCCATCCGGAGAAGGATGCGTCAAAGCCCCTGCTCTGTAAAATGGCCGGAAGCCAAGCCAGGATGACATAAAAGGTGAGGGATTGCAGTCCCATAAACAGGGCTACGCGCCAGGCCAATCGCGAACCGGTCAGGTTTCTTATAGCATCTGTAAAACCTTGTTTGGGCTTTGATTTTTTGAGTCGCGATACTTGGGGAAGCCAAACGAAAAAGGCGACCAAGGCCAAAAGGGCCCAGACTGCAAGAGAGCCCCTCCATCCCAGTCCGGCATCATGGGCCAAAGGAACGCTGACCCCCGCCGCCATGGAAGCGCCCACGGCCATCATGCTGGAATATAGGCTAGTGATGAAACCGGAATTCGATTCGAAATTACGCTTGGTCAAGCTCGGTAGCAGTACGTTGCCAAAAGCAATGGCGATACCGAAAAGTAGGGTGCCGAGATAGAGGGCGGGAATCCAATTGATGGAGCGTATGGCAATCCCGACGGTCAACAGGGCCATCGCGCCGAGTAGGGTACCGCCGATGCCGAACCTTCGAGTGGCGAGCGGAGTCAACGTTGATACGGCGCCGAACGCAATGAGCGGGAGCGTGGTCAACAATCCGAGCATGGCGCTTGAAAGTCCCGTGGCCGCACGGATATCCTCGACCAGAGGGCCGACGCTTGCCAGGGCAGGACGCAGATTGATGGCAATGCAAAGAATGCCGGCAATCAGTAGAATTTGTTGGGGTCTATCCTGATTTTCGGATGCGGATTTTTTTGGAGCGGGTTCCGACATGGAGCGGGTTCTGATCTGAGCGCATTGTTGTCGCCGCGAAGGTAAGTCAAAGGCCGGCCGTTACCCTGCTGAATCCGATTTTTTCCTTTTGTCCCACCAGATATAAATCCCGAACGCGACCAAACTGATGAGGGAACCCCAAAGTAATCCTGTTTGTAGGCGGTCGGTACTTTTGCCTAGAATGGCGATTAAAATGGTCAGCGGGGCGATACCGACCATGGTAGCGCCGATGAATTTCCAGTAGCCCATTTGAAGCAGCCCTCCGACAAAACTGATTGCGTCGTTAGACAAAAACGGATTGATACGGGTGACTATAACGGCCCAAAAACCGTAGTCGTCAATAAAATCCTCCATTTTGTTTTCCGTTTTTTGACCTAAAAGGCGGGCCACGAAAAGCTCCCCAAAATACCTTCCAATGAAATATCCTACGGAGGAGGCGGTAAAAATCGCCGCGAAAATGAGGATGCTTCCCCAAATCGGGCCATACGCCAGCACGGACACCACCATTAATAGAACGCTTGGAACGATTAGCAGGAACATCTGCACAATCATGGCCAAAATCAGCAGAATCGGCCCGAACCAGCCAAATCCCGAGACCCAATCCTGAATGCGCTTTTCATCGTCGCTGGTCAGCACGTTCCAGGCCTCGTTAAAAAAATCCTTGACCTCGGGCACCAGAAAATAGGACGCTACCACGCCCCCGACGAGAACTATGGAGAGGTATAGAGGTAATCTGCTTTTAGGGTCCGAATTGGACTCGTCGGAGGTCTTAGTCATCGATCTTTACTTTTTCGGCCGTAAAGATAAAAAGGAAACAGCCGGATTTTTCTACAAAACTCCTTCGCATTCTGAATATAGTAGTTCAATCATTAGAATTCCCTGATATTCTGCGTCGGAGGTATTAAAGGAAAGTTTGAAAACGGATGGATAGTTATAATAAAATATTTGAACTTTCTTCCGTTAAATACCTCGGCTCTATCTAGAGAATTACTTAATTCTGTAAAGCTTAAATCGGGAAACTAGCGTTAAAATGCCGCAGCTAGAACTTGAACGTTCTCATTTCTGCATCTCAAAATCGCTGACCTTTAACTGTTTTTCATCCCAATAGGCATCGTCGCGGAATTCGAAGGCTGTAGGGTTATAATCCCCGACCAAGTTGACGTTTGCCTTTTCGGGCACCTCCATGTCCAGCCCCCAAAACACTCCGTTGATCAGCAACCGGCGCGTGCCCTCGATAAGCATGTCGTTGGCGGCCCCGACAGTAGAGGTGAAAGCTTTTCCTTTTTCGCCTCCGGGAAGTTGATAGCTTTTCGTCCACGCGATGGGCATATTCACGTCGTTCACGGTTTTCCCCTCATTATTGACCTTGGCGATTTCGTCGTCGGAAGGTTTCATACCATAATGTATATCGGCTTCATCATATTCCCCTTTTCGGTTCATCACCTGACCGTAGATAATGGGCTCCGCATCGCCGGGCAGTGGCAATCGCACTTCATACACATCGGATGCGCCCCAAATATCACCATCCTCGATTCCCTTGGCAATGGGATGGTCCGCCGCCGCTTCGAAAACCATTCCCCTCTGGCTCTGATGCTTGTGATGGCCGTGGTGCGCCAGCCATTTTTCGCCTAGCACGGCCCGTCCGAACCCGCCGGCCCATTCCTTTTTATCGCCCTCGTAGTAATTTCCATAGTGTTTGTAGGCGGATTCGGTACTATCCGGAAACATAAATGCATGGGTCGCCGTGCGGATACCCATCACAGGTTTTCCCGCCATCAA
This sequence comes from Pricia sp., assembly GCA_049683055.1. Classification (GTDB taxonomy): domain Bacteria; phylum Bacteroidota; class Bacteroidia; order Flavobacteriales; family Flavobacteriaceae; genus Pricia. Next base: position 719 of record JBAUIP010000224.1, on the reverse strand, counting down.
ATAATCGTCGATAAGCTTCATTTGGTTGTCGGGCAGTGCGCGGAAACGGGTAAATATGAGCATCATGTCCGCCTCCTTTAAAGCTTCCAGCCCTGGAATGTTCTCGACATAATTTGCATCGATAATACCCGGATTTTCGGGATTCTGGGCAAAGAGCACGGTAGATTTGATACCGTGATTTTCGGAAAGTATTTTCGCCAACTGCGGTAGGGCTTCCTCGGAACGGTACTCCTCGTCACCGGAAATCATGACGATATGTTTTGCGTCGGATGCATCCCCCTCGAACACCAGCCATTCCTTTGGGGTGTCGGTTTGGTTCATGGCTTCCGACCTAGCCTCGGTTACCTCTTTTTCATCCTCTTTACAGGCCAAGAGCGCAGCAAATACGAATAGGTACAGTAATTTTTTCATGTTGGAATTGTAAAAGTTTAGTGTGTCTTCCTTATAAATCCCCGGCAACCCCCCTTTTAATAAAATCCAGACCCTTTCTATATATTTCTTCCGCCTCCGAATAATCCCGCCAAACGTTAATGGCATTGGCGAACTCGGGAATGATGGTGCTGAAAGCCTCGATGGTCAGCCATCCGTCGTATTCGATTTCCTTCAGGGTCTCGAAAACGGATTTCCAGTGTACTTGTCCGCTGCCGGGAGTACCGCGATCGTTCTCGCTGATGTGTACATGTTTTAGCACCGGCGCAATTGTCCGTAGCGCCCCGGCC
>JBAUIP010000223.1:0-20251 GCA_049683055.1 Pricia sp. | reverse complement strand
CGTTAACGGAGCGCCCTGTACCACCTTGGCCAGTACCGACGGTTTGAGTTTGAGGTCCGCGTTCAGTTCGTAGACATAGCCCGAGGTCAGAAAAAGATGGATGTTCTCCGAGCCGGTGGTCGTGATCCCGTCCCTATTTTCCAAATGCGTCGTGGTCAAAAGATTGGGAATGGATACCCCAGCGTAAAAGTTTTCCCGGTTGTAAAACGCACCTGCCCCGATATTCGGAAAAGTGCTATTGATGTTTTCGTTAAAGGCGGGATCATCCTGAAGTTCGGGAAGCATAAAACCGTTGAAATCCGTTTCGAAAAAGGTCACGCCCCCTTTGAGCCCCAAGGATAGATTGCTCTTGTCATCCAATTTGAGGATGTAAGCGAAGTCGGCGTAGATATTGGTTTCCTTGACCGCGCCGTCTCCTATATTGTCCCGGATCAAGGACAGGCCCGTTTCGATTTTTTCGCTCAAGGGCGAGTGTCCGAAAAAGGTCAGGGTCTCTGGTGAACCGGTTACGCCTCTCCATTGCGAACGGTAGAGTGCACCAAAATTTAGCATACCCGGGTCGTTGGTGGTGTAGGCGGGATTGATGACGCTCATGTTGTACATGTACTGAGTGTACTGCGGATCCTGTTGGGCACGCAAACCTAAATGGCAAAGCAGTAGGAGCAGAATGGGAAAAATATATAGCTTTTTCACGTTTTTTCTATTGGTCGGGAACTTTTGGATGCCGGTCGCGGCAAATTCCTGTTTGGTTTTGATTTGGCTATTTAGTTACTGAACTCTGAACTTTTTTTCTCTTTATTTCTTTTCCCTACCGGTTCAAATACAATCGTCCCTGTATCGGCTCGTGGCCTTCTTTATTGTAATTGATGATATAGAAATAGACCCCGTTGGGAGCGGTTCCGCTACCGTTCGAGCCATCCCAGGCAGGCCGGTTCAAGTCGCCCTTAAAGAGCGTGGCACCATATCGGTTCAAAATCTCTAAGGTGAAATCAGGGAAAATCACTCCGATGTTCGGCACGAAGAAGGTGTCGTTGCGACCGTCGCCGTTAGGCGAAAAGCCATCCGGGATAAAGAATCCGTAATCCTCGGGCGCACATTCGGTAAGGTCGACCATGATGGCCATCCTTTCGGGATTGATACATCCGGTATCGGGATTGAAGCTTTCCGCGAAATAGACGGTATTGTTGGTCAGCAAAAATGCGTCGGGTAGGGGAGTTCCATTTTCCGCGGTATCGTACCAAAGTACCTCGTACGGGTTGTCTCCCTCGGCATCCCGCAAATCGCCGATGGTGGGATTATCCAATCCGCAGAGCGCCAAATTCGCAAATTGCAGGGAGGCAGGTTCCAGGGCATACACCGTGGGAACAATTTCCAAACGTTGGGAGCTCAGGCATTGTCCTCCGTCCTCCGTCGCGGCATAGTAGCTTTTTCCATCGATCAGCGCGCTGTTATTTTCCAAAGCGGTACCTCCGGATGCCATTTCGAACCAAACTACAGTTATGCCCCCAGAAATACTGGCGTTCAAGTCGGCGACTGTGGGATTATCGGCATCGCAAAAAACGGGATTGGCATTGGACGCGGTCGGCATTTGCGGGTCGGACAAGGTGACCGTCACCTGTATTCGATCTGAGCCCTCGCAATTATTGTTCGGGTCGATGTTCGAGATAAAATAGTCTTCACCGTCGACGAGCGCGGTATCCAGCGGAAGAATATCCATATCGGTCGCGGTGGCGTAGAACATTATCTGTCCGTTTGCCGTAACGGAGATATCAGCAAGGGTCGGCGTATCGAGCGCAAAGGCACTAAGGCAGAAAGTCTGCTGCGCCTCGGCCTCGGGCAGGGCGGGAACGCCTTCAATGGCAAAGTTTTCAGTTTCCTCAAAATCGAACTCCACCCGGCAGGCCGTAGTATCGTCTTGGGTACTGCGGACGCTGACCGTGTAATTTCCCTGTTCGAGTGAGGCTACATCCAGGTCATAGGAGGCCGTTCCTCCCGCAAAATCGATGGCGTTGTCGATAACGACCTCTCCGGTATCCTGACGGGTCACGTCGTACACAATGCTGTAGGAACCATCGGCCAAGGCGGGTGCGTCGACCATGACATCGATTAAGGTGGCGTTGCAATTGTTGTCGACCAAGATATCCAAATCAATTTCGGAAGGCCGGGCAATGATTTCCACAGTGGTCTCGATATCACAGTCCAAATCGAATCCGCTTGCCACTTCGAAGGAGAGGGCATACTCCCCGGTTTCGGTGATTTGCGATGCCGGTATGGAAAAGGAACCAATGCCCGAACTAAAAAAAACGTCTTCTAAAGTAAAGGTGCTTGCGGTGTTGCTCGGAGCGGTCAAGGTGTAGGTTACGTCATAGCTTCCATTGGCCTGGTCGACCGAGCTGTCGAAAATGTTCCTCAAGATGACCGTCACGTCTTCTTCCTCACAGGTTGAGGTTGCTGCGGCACTTGGATCTGTGACCGCGAAAGAGATGGGCGGTATCCTAATATCAGTACAGATGTCGGGACCCACCGAGCTGATGGTCAATGTCGAATTGCGGTTTACGGCAACCTCATCCGCATCGATTATAAACTGCCCCGTGCCATCGTTTCTCAAGATGAGGTCAGCGACGGTAGTGGGGTTTGAACCAGAAGGTGACAGTGAATAGTCCACGATATAAGTACCTGAATCGATTAAGGTCTGGTCGTATTGGGTAATTTCTACTGTGTATTCTGACAGGCCCAAGCAATAATTGGGCGCGAACATCGTAGCATGTAAAGAAGGTAGGATTACGATATCGACCGGAGTCTCATCTTTCTCGCAAACCGGGTGCCCCGGAAAAACGGTATATACAAAAGTGTATGTTCCAGCACGGTGGACATCTCGAATCTCTTGTATATCAATAAATTGGTCGGTAAGATCTGAGAGTTGATTGGTGCCGCTAACCTCCGACCATGTTCCATTGGAATCTTCATCGGTCAAAAGACTGTTGAGGTCGAAGTTGGTACGACCCGAAAGATCATCGGATATACAAAGCTCAAGGTCCCGGCCAATTCCAGAGTTGGCCGGGCGCTGCACTTCCAAAACCAGGTTTACCTCACGACTCGGGCATGTAGCTACTGCGGGTACGGTATGCGTAAATTCGTAGGTGCCGATACCGGCTGCCAGGGCATTGAAGTAATTGTCGGTAAGAAATTCGTCGGCTCCGGGGGTATCGGCTGTCCATGTGCCGTTAAAATCCTGAAATTTTCCGTCGGTCTGGTTCCCGATATATCGGTGAAGGTTCACTCTAGGGTCACCTCCACAGGCATCGGCGCTACCATCGGTATTGTCTTCCCCGGGATATCCGCCGAGACTTACGCTGACCGTGGCCGATTCCCCACAGGCAGAATTGGTATAGATGAATTGGTGCAAGTCTGAATTCTTGACCTCCCAAAGGTTGACGATTCCCGTGTTTCGGTCCAGGGCGAAAAAATTTGCGGGGTCATTGGTAGACCATGTGCCACCGGGGCTAGGCGTTCCCTGTAAGTGCGGAAAAAGATGGAAGGTCTCGTTGGCGCTGTCGGCATCCTTTTCGCAAACAGTTACGGTGCCATTGGAACCCGCGCATTGAGAGTAGCCGGTTTCCGCTAGTATAAGAACGCAAAAAAAGGTTAGCCATTTGAAGATGGCCTTGGGGAATTTTTGGTTGGTCATTGTTGGTTATTTGAAGTTAGGGTATTCCCCAACTTGGTGCGACAAATGTATGGGCATCACTATTTTGGGACTAAATAATGTTGTCTACGACTAGATTTGAAGAGTGAATCCTACGAAAGGTGTAGCAAGTGGATTTGAAAAAGAGGCGTTTTGACGTGTTTTTCAACCTTTTGTCGGATTTTTATAAGGATTAAATGGGATGGATTTTCCGGATGCTTTCAAAACGCGGCCCGGGAATCAATTGCTATATTTGCGGAAACCACGAATTGCGCTAATCAAAAGTTCTATGACCATCCACTTTATCGCCATCGGCGGAAGCGCCATGCACAATCTCGCCCTGGCGCTCGAACATAAAGGCTATACCATCACAGGTAGCGACGACGTGATTTTTGAGCCTTCGAAGTCCCGTTTAGCTGAAAAGGGATTGCTGCCGGATGCCTTCGGATGGTATCCCGAAAAAATACACTCCAATCTGGACGCCGTCATCCTCGGGATGCATGCCAAGCCCGACAATCCCGAGCTGCTGCGTGCGCAGGAAATGGGACTTACCATCCATTCCTATCCCGAATTTCTCTACGAGCAAAGCAAGCACAAGACCAGGGTCGTCATCGGAGGAAGCCATGGCAAGACTACCATTACCTCGATGATTCTACACGTATTGGACTACCACGGCCGAAAGGTCGACTTCATGGTCGGTGCCCAGCTCGAAGGTTTCGATCGCATGGTGCACCTGACCGAGGAAAACGATTTTATCGTCTTGGAAGGGGATGAATACCTTTCCTCGCCCATCGACCGGCGACCGAAATTCCACCTCTATAAACCCAATATCGCTCTGCTGAGCGGTATCGCTTGGGACCACATTAACGTTTTTCCTACTTTTGACAATTATGTAGAGCAGTTCCGCATCTTCATAAATGGCATCGTAAAAGGAGGAAGTATTACATATAACGAAGAGGACCCCGAGGTTCGAAAAGTGGTCGAAGCCTCCGAAAACGCCATCCGAAAACTGCCGTATACGACCCCCGAATACAAAGTCGAAAACGGACAGACCCTGCTGGATACCCCCGAAGGCCCAATGCCCATCGAGGTATTCGGAAAGCACAACCTGAGCAACCTCGCCGGCGCCAAATGGATCTGCCAGAACATGGGCGTAGACGAAGAAGATTTCTACGAGGCCATCGCTACGTTCAAGGGAGCCTCGAAGCGATTGGAAAAACTGGCCGAGGGAAAATCTAGTATCGCCTATAAAGATTTTGCCCATTCCCCCAGTAAAGTAGCCGCCACAACACGGGCCGTGAAGGAACAGTATCCCAATCGAAAGCTGATTGCCTGCCTGGAACTACACACCTACAGCAGCTTCGAACCGGAGTTTCTTCAGGGATACAAAGGGGCCTTGGATGCCGCGGACGAGGCGGTTGTTTTCTACCTACCGGAATCCGTTGCCATCAAAAAATTGGATCCTGTCTCCCCCGAACAGATTTCGAAAGCTTTCGAGCGCGACGACCTGACGATTTTCACGGAGGCATCCGCCTTTCGGGAATTTGTTTTTGGGCAGGAATATTCCGATTCGGTGTTACTGCTTATGAGCTCTGGTAACTACGGAGGTCTGAACTTAGAAGAGGTCAAAGGTCTTTTAGGAAATTAGTCCAAGAGCTTAGCTACTGCTGTTTTCAGCTACAAAATCCACATCAATTTATAGGTCTGGTAGCGGTTCACCGTATATGCCCTACTTCCGAACGAATTACTTTTAAAGACTCCCTCTACACCACTTTATTTGTTGTTCATTGAATTTCTTTTGATCGATAAAGCATCCCCATGCACCAAAATACCGCATCCTTCTCCATTAAAAATTGGTCCGACGACGACAAGCCACGGGAAAAACTGGTGCAAAAGGGAAAATCCTATTTATCGGATGCCGAACTGATTGCCATCCTCATCGGATCGGGAAGCCGAAATGAAAGTGCGGTAGCCCTGTCCAAACGGATATTGGCATCCGTCGACCATAATCTCAATGAACTGGGGCGGGTATCCGTTCAGCAGTTGATGCAGTTCCGCGGAATCGGCGAGGCCAAAGCGGTCTCCATTGCCGCGGCCCTTGAAATCGGGCGGCGTAGGAGGGAGGAAGAAGTCCGGAACATCGCCAAGATAAACAGTAGCCGCGACGCCTTTGAACTGCTTCGCCCCCGAATCGGCGATCTGGAGCACGAAGAATTCTGGATTCTCTACCTGAACAATGCCAATAAAGTATTGCACAGTGCCCTACTCAGCAAAGGCGGGCTGACCGGCACCCTTGTCGATGTGCGTATCGTCATGCGCCAAGCCCTGGAACTCGGCGCGGTAGCCTTGGTACTGGCCCACAACCACCCCAGCGGCAACTTGATTCCGAGCAAAGGCGACCGAGATGTGACCCAAAAGCTGAAACGCGGCGCGCTGTCATTGGACCTCAAAATTTTGGACCATCTGATCATTACAGAAACGGACTACTTCAGTTTTGCGGACAACGGCGAGCTTTGAAAGTATTGAATTTGTACTTTTGGCGTTTGACCCGTTATGCTGCTAATTTATACCCATAAAATTACGCCCCGTTTTACCTATACCATGAAACAGGTATTCACCCGTATATTGGGCATGGAGGTTTCATTTACCACCAAGGTCGAAGATTTTATCAAGCATTCCGGGGCCAAGATTACCTACACCAAGCAGCCCTTACAGAACGAATTTTTCATTCGCAGCAACGACCTCTTGTTCGAGCAGGGTATTAACGATTTCGATCTTGAAGTTAGTGATTGGGATGGCATTCCCTGTTTTTTCGACGCCGGGGAACGCAGCAATATTCCCTTCGATATTTTTTCTGCAAGTTTTTTCCTGTTGTGCAGATATGAGGAATATCTGCCTCATTTGAAGGATGAACACGGCAGGTTTCCGCCTAGGGAAAGCCTTGCTTATCGTAATTCGTTTTTGCAATTGCCCGTGGTCGACCTTTGGGCCTATCGTCTTTTAGAGCAATTAAGGGATAAGTTTCCGGATGTGGAACAATCTTCCAAAACGTATTCCTACACCTCTTTGATCGATGTGAACAGCTCGCACGCCTTTGCCCACCGCGGTCTGTTCAGAAGTCTGGGCGGGCTTTTCCAGGATTTAGGGTTTGCGCGGTTTCGACGGGCCGCCCAGCGTTTGATGGTCTGGATCTATCCGAAGCGGGATCCGTACGATAATTTCTCCAAATTGGTGGAGCTGCACAAGGCCAACGAGGTCAAAAGCCTGTTCTTTTTCCAGTTCGCGACCTATTCTGTTTTTGACAAGAATGTTTCGCCGAACAGCAACAAGTTCCGGTTTTTGATCAAGTCCATCGCCGATTATAGCAAGGTAGCCTTGGCCGCGTCGTACAGTTCTTTCGATGATTTTGAGATGTTGCAGAAGGAAAAGAAAAAGCTGTCGGGCGTGATCAACCGGCCGGTAGACGCCTGCCGGATGCGCTACAACCGCATCGACCTTCCGCAGACCTATCGTTTTCTCGTGGATGCCGGGTTCACCGACGATTATACCATGGGCTACACCCACGAACCGGGCTTTCGCGCCGGTACCTGCACCCCGTTCTATTTTTATGACGTCCATTTGGAAATACAACATCCGATACGCATCCATCCCTTTGCCTTTCATGACTATGCTTTCGCCAATCTGGGCAATCGCGACGGCATCCTAAAACGGCTTGATGCCTTGAACGACGAGGTCCGCAAGGTCAACGGAAGCTTTATGACCGTGTTCTCCAACGAACTTTTGGGTACGGAAAATAGAGTGGATTGGATTGGCCTGTACGCCACCGTTCTAGAAACGTATAAAAAATAAACCACTTTCAGGCCGCTCTTCCCCGGGGCCGCTTTCTTCCGAAGAAATCAAAAAAGCGATTGGCTAGCTGCTCAATCCTGAATTTCATGTTCAGATAATGTACACTTCATCGGGGCTAAAGGTACACTGCTCGAAATTGCAAAATGATTCGCATCCCGAACGAAATAAAAATCCTATTATGCAGTTTATAAGGATAGGGAACGCCGGCGAAATATTGGCCGGTATCAAGCTTTACGGATGAAATCGATTTACAGTTATGTTATGGGTATGCTTATGTGCATGTGCACGTTGACCTCCTGCGTCGAGGAGCAGGATTTCGGGCAATACGACAATCTTGGGGTCACCCCCGAGGTAGAGGCCAGTATGTTGTATATCGAGGCGCCGGAGTCGTTGGCCAACGATGTCGCGAATGCCAACGTTATCTCCCGAAACTTTAATTTCGATGCCTTCAGTTCCAATATTTTTGCCCAACGTGTAATCGACGGTACCGTGACTTACATTGCGGTGAACACTACCAGCAAGGAGCTGGATTTTACCATCGAATTTTTGGACGTAGATGGCAATGTCATCGATATAGAGGAGTTTCCTTCATTTCCCGGAGAAGAATTTCAAAGAGATGTGACGTACGGCGGTTCCGGAAAAAGTATCAATATTATTACAAGTACTTCGAGCATTCGGGTAACCGCAACGAACGCCAACGGTGACACGACGAGTGTTTCCGAGCTTCCCGACCCTAAGATCGTTCTCAAATCGAGCGGTAAATTCACGGTACGTATAAAATGAGATTTTCCTACCTACTTTCTATAGTCCTGTTTTGGGTCTGTCTTGTCATGCAAGGCCAGAACAAGCAATTGCTCTATGATTTTGTGGAGATTCCCCAAGCGGGGATGGTCAATCCCGGTGTCGAGAGCGATTTTCAGTGGTATGCCGGTTTACCTACGCTATCCGGTGTCATGTTGCAGGCCGGTTCGAGTGGAATTTCCGTCGACGACATATTTGCCGACGATGGACTCAGCATCAACGATAAAATTCGTGACCGGGCGGTTTTCGGAATGAATCCCAGAGATGAGCTCAGCGGCACCTTTCAATTGGAGTTCCTGAATTTTGGGTTCCGGGGCCGTGAGCCCGATGTGTTCTATTCGGGAGGAATGTATTTGGAAGGCGATGCCATCGGATATTGGTTTCGTGATTACGCCATACTTGGCTTCGAAGGCAATGCCGACCGGCTCAACCAAGAATTCGACCTCGGACACTTGAAGACCCGAGGGGAACTGGTCAATGTATTCCATTTCGGAATCAACAAAAAAATCGACCGCAATCTGACCGTGGGCGGAAGGGCAAAAATCTACTCCAGTATCTTCGATTTCAATTCCACCCACAACGACGGATATTTCGTGACCACGGAAGGGGATAACAATATTTTCGCCAGTACCCTGGTCGCCGATATGGAACTTCGAACGTCTGGACTCAAGGCACTCGACGATGCCAGGGAGGATGATGACGACATCGCCGCCACCGCCATCAAAAGGGCATTTTTTGGAGGCAATCTGGGATTGGGTTTCGATCTGGGCTTCACCTATCACCTGAACGAACAAACGGTAGTGACCGGAAGCCTTTTGGACCTTGGCTTCATCTATCATAGCAACGCTACAATGAACTATACCCTACAAGGTACGGAAACGGTAGAGGGAATAGAGATCATATTGCCAGACGCCCTTGATGACCCCAACACGGACTTTTGGCAAAACTTGGTCGATGACGTCGAGGAGTTTGTGCCCTACGAGGAAAATTCCGATAGCTACGTAGCGTTTAGGCCTACGAAACTCTATGGTTCGCTACGCTACAATTTTGGGGAACAGGTTGCTAGAAGGGGCAACTGCGAGTGCGGTATCAACGCTACGCGTAATAGCTTCCGTTCGAAATATGCCAATAGTGTTGGGGGCCAGCTCTATATGATTGCCCGCCCCAGAGGCCCGCAAACGGCATTGACCGCATTTTACCAAAGACGTTTGGGGAATGTGCTGGCCGTTAAGGGTACCTATACGGTCGACAAATTTTCCCAGACCAACCTCGGGCTGGGCCTCAATTTGCAATTGGGTCCGGTCAACCTCTACGCCATGGCCGACAACCTACTGTCGTACCGCAATCTGGCCGATAGCCGTTATGCCTCCTTCCAGTTTGGAATGAATATTGTATCTTGGGGGAAGTAACCCCTATACAGAACCAATGAAAAATATTCTATCCCTCTTATTTCTTCTTACAATATCCATCGGTATGGCCCAAGAACAGCTCAATGATTACAAGTACATTATCGTTCCCAAACAATTTGAGGAGTTCAAGCGCGAGAACCAGTACCAGACCAGTACCTTGATAAAATATCTTTTCACCGAAAGGGGTTTCGATGCAATCTATGAGGATGAACTTCCCGAAGAACTTGCCAACAACCGCTGTTTGGGACTGCGTGCGAAAATGATCGATGGCTCATCGATGTTTACCACCAAGGCAAGTGTGCTGCTGGAAAACTGCAACGGACAGGAAGTATTCACCACCAAAGAAGGAAAAAGTAAGGAAAAAGATTATAAGGAGTCTTTTGGGGAGGCGCTGCGGGAAGCGTTCACCTCCTTCGACGGTATGAATTACAGTTACAATGGAAAAGCCGGCAAGTCGGGGCCGATTACGGTGAGCATGGAAAACGATATCAAACAGATGGATAAGGAGAACGCTAAAAAGACACAATCGGACCCCAATCGCTCCCCGCTGGTGGAGCAGGAGGCCACCCGGGAAAACCAGCGCTACGTCGACCGACGGCCTAGGGAATCGAATTTGGAAAAAAAGGAACCGGAAGACGGCATGGTGGAACAGGAGGCCACTCAGGAAAACCAAAGATATGAGGATAAACGGCCGGTCGAATCAGACCTAAGCACTGCCGATATGAAAAGTGGAACGGTCAATAATACGGTCTTTGAAGGACGGCGAAGTTATAAGGATGGAGATCCGGCGGCATCTGATGGGGATCAGGGCACCGCGGCAAACCAAGGCAGTGCCTCAAACCAAGGAAATTCCGCGGAACTTTCGAACCTCGCTTCCGCAACGCTCTATGCGCAAGAACTGCCCAACGGCTATCAACTGGTGGATAGCACCCCGAAAATCCGCATGAAAATTCACAAAACCTCGATGCCGGATTTTTATCTGGCGGAAGTAGGTGGTACGAGTGGGGTAGTCTTTCAAAAAAACGACACTTGGTTTTTGGAGTATTATAACGGGGAGAAGTTGGTGACCGAGGAGTTGGAAATCAAATTCTAAGTTTTTAGATTCATGCTTTTTGTTGACTCGCGCCCAACAAAATTATAGAATCTGTAACGAATTGAGAAGTGATTCGATAAAGTAATGACTATTAGTCAATTAATACGATTTTAAATTTGCATCCATTGACCGATTGTAATCTTTGGCAAAAATCCTGAACACGCATGGTCCAACGAAGTTAGAAAGAGAATCGGTAACGGGCAGCAACGATTCAGCTATATTCCTACGCCAAAAACTTGAATGGTAATCCGCTAAGGTTGAAACAAGAATCAACAATTAGGCTGATATCCGATTACGATTTTGCACTTAACTACTGGGCCTAATATTTTCCTTTCCACCTTTTTTCCAAAAACTCTCTAATAGCCTTTTCACGCTGGTTGCTACCCGGCTCATAGAAAGTCGTCCCAGATATTTCCTCTGGTAGAAATTCTTCCTCCACAAAATTGTTCTGGTAGTCGTGGGCGTACTTGTATTCCTTGCCATAACCCAAATCTTTCATCAGTTTGGTGGGCGCGTTCCGCAAAGGTAGCGGCACCGATAGGTCGCCTGTTTGCCGGACCGCTTGCTGTGCCTTGCCGATGGCCATATAGCTGGCGTTGCTCTTCGGGGAGGTCGCCAAATAGATGGTGCACTGGCTCAAAATAATCCGGGCCTCTGGGTACCCGATGGTTGTAACCGCTTGAAAGGCGTTGTTGGCGATAACCAGTGCAGTTGGGTTGGCCAGCCCGATATCTTCCGAAGCGGAAATCAGCAAACGCCTCGCAATGAACTTAACATCCTCGCCGCCTTCGATCATCCGTGCCAGCCAGTATACCGCCCCATTGGGATCGCTTCCCCGAATGGATTTGATAAAGGCAGAAATAATATCATAATGCTGTTCCCCCGTTTTGTCGTAAAGCACGGTATTTTTCTGGACTTTATCCATGACCATTTCGTCGGTAATGGTAAGCTCATCTCCTTCTTCGGAGTTCACCACCAGCTCAAAAATGTTCAGAAGCTTTCGGCCATCCCCACCGGACAATCGCAACAGTGCCTCGGTCTCTTTTAACTTTATTTTTTTCGATTCCAAGAGTTTGTCCTCCCGCAGAGCCCTTTCCAACAAATCCTCCAAATCCTGCTTCCCAAAAGGATTCAAAACATACACCTGACAACGCGACAGCAATGCCGGAATCACCTCAAAACTCGGATTTTCCGTAGTCGCCCCAATCAAGGTCACCCATCCCTTTTCTACTGCAGCCAACAAAGAATCCTGCTGCGATTTGCTAAAGCGATGAATCTCGTCGATGAATAGAATCGGATTTTTCGAAGTGAACAGTCCGCCCGACTGCTTGGCCTTTTCGATGACCTCGCGGATATCTTTTACCCCGCTATTGATAGCGCTCAGCGTATAAAAAGGTCGCTTGCTTTCGTTTGCGATGATGTTGGCCAAGGTCGTCTTCCCCGTACCCGGTGGCCCCCACAGAATCAAGGAGGGAATGATACCCTTTTTTATCTGTCGGGTCAAAGAGCCTTTTTCGCCTACCAAATGGCGCTGGCTGATGTAATCTTCAAGGGTTTTGGGGCGTACGCGTTCTGCTAGGGGCTGATTCATATTGCAAAAATAGAATAAAGATTAAACAGGCGTGGCCATTTAAGATTTTTGCAGTGTCCTAAGCGCAATATTACACAGTCGCGACACCAAACATAACCTTTTAATAGACCAGATTAATTCCGTCACAATTTAGGAATCAGTATTGTGTCAATATTTCAGTCATTACGATATCGGCCAGCTTATTGCTAAATTTGATACTATGTCGGAGAGTCATTATTTCAAGTTTACGAACGCCGTGGTGATTGCCCCCTTGCTGGCGGTCATCACGATTTGGGCGGTCTACTGGACAGAACTCCGCTTTCAGGTCAACCTGAACGATTACGGTATTTATCCCCAAACATGGGTCGGGCTTCGAGGCATCATTTTCAGTCCGTTCATCCACGGTTCGGTCGAGCATCTTTACAACAATACCATACCCTTAGCGGTGTTGACCTCCGCGCTCTTCTATTTTTACCGGAATATTGCCTTCCGAGTATTGCTCATCGGAACCCTTCTAGCCGGATTGTTTACTTGGGCCGTAGGAAGACCTTCCAACCATATCGGCGCCAGTGGAATTATCTATCTACTGGCCAGTTTCATCTTTTTCAAGGGAATTTTCACCAAACACTATCGCTTGGTCGCTCTGTCATTGATTGTAGTCTTTATCTATGGAAGTATGCTATGGTATATTTTCCCGGTGGAGGATGGTATTTCTTGGGAAGGGCATTTGGGCGGATTTGTCATCGGATTGGCTCTGGCCTTTTTTATGAAATCAGAGCTCCCCCCGCCCAAAAAGTACGACTGGGAACACGAGGACTACGATGAGGAGGCCGATGAGTTCTTGAGGCAGTTCGACGAGGATGGGAATTTTGTTGGAAGTTCTGCGGAACCGGAGGGAGCGGAAAAGGCCGTTGATGATGAGCCCGTGAAAATAACCTATCATATTAAGAGGGAGTCGAAAGGCAATTAGCCAGTTTGCCTTGGCCTTGGGCAAAACCGCTGTTAAAAGAATCCAGCTCCAATACTAGATTTAAGTTTTAACTTCCCGTATTTGCTGCAATCCGCTGTCGCACCACCTCATACAAAAACACACCACAAGCAACGGATACGTTCAAGGATTCAATCTCTCCCAACAGCGGAAGTTTCGCCAAATGGTCGGCAGCCTTTAAGGTAGAAGGGGAGATGCCCCGGTCTTCCGACCCCATTACAATGGCGCAAGGTTCGGTAAACGAAACATCGTAAACGGAGGTATCGGTCTTCTCTGTTGCAGCGACCACGGAAATACCGCTCGCCTGCAAGTAAAATACCGCATCCTTGATATGGTCCACTTTGGCTATGGGTACTTTGAAAGCCGCCCCGGCGGAAGTCTTGATGGTATCCGCGGTCACGGGCGCCGCTCCCTTCTTCGGGATGATGATACCATCGACCCCGGTACATTCCGCAGTTCGAATGACAGCCCCAAAGTTGCGGACATCGGTAAGTTGATCCAGCAAAAGAAAGAGCGGAGTCTTGCGGCCTGCAAGCACTTTTTCCACCAGTTCTTCCATGGCAAAAAAACGAATGGGCGATATGTTGGCCACAACACCTTGATGATTGTTCTGGGTTAGTCGATGTAGCTTCTCGGAGGGCACATAGGCAGCGGTGATTCCATTTTTGCGGATCAAGCCTTCCAGTTCGTTCGACAGTTCTCCTTTAAGTCCTTTTTGGATAAAGACCTTATCGATGGGCTCATCGGCATTAATAGCTTCGATAACGGCCCGCAGGCCGTAGATTTGGCTAGATTTTTCCATTGCGGATAAAGGTAAAATAAAAAAACCGGTGTCATCACCGGTTTTTTACATTCAAATTCGAAGTTAATTATTAATCCGAAATCGGAAACCGATTTGGTTAGTTTACATCCCAGAAAATGGGAGTGCTCAAAGCATCGCCTCCAATGGCGCTGGCGGCGGCGTTGTAGCCCCTTCCATTGAGGTTTTGCTCAATCACCGGATAGGTAAACCGTACAGGAACCGCGTCAAAAGCAGACTGCTCCGGAGCTTCCAAAACAGGAAAATCAAGACGTCGATACTCCGTCCAGGCCTCAAATCCCCGATTGTAAAGTGCGAACCATTTTTGTTCCCCAATCTTTTGCCTAAAATCACCTGTGGCACTACCATAGGCTACCTCTGGTTGAGCGAGGTAGGCGGAAGCTTCCGCGTCACTTACTCCCCAATATTCCATATTCAGGTTGATGGCGTCGTTGTAGAAGTCTTCGGCACTACCTGCGATAAAACCACGTTCGACCGCCTCGGCGAGCAGAAAATTAGTTTCAGAGGCATCAAAAAGGACTCCCTCTAAATCAGGAGTGAAAAAGATATCGCCGATGTGGGAGAAGTTTCCATAGGTTACGGTGCTACCATAGGGAGCCCCTAAAAATTCACCATCGACAGGGTCGGACAAATAAATGGGCCGGCGGGGATCGTCCAACTCGTTCAATGCCTCCACGAACGTATCTGCGGGAACAAAATCCCTACGGTTGCTCTGTACCAAATCGACCCATAACGGATTGGTATTCGGCGGTGCGCTCACATATTGTATCGTGGCATTTTGGGCATTGGTCAAGATGACATTGTCCGCAGCTTCGGAAACCAGTGTTTCGGCCTGATCGGGATTGACATCCGCCAAATGCATACCCAACTTCAACTTTAAGGAATTACCCAAGGTCAACCAGCTCGTCGTGTCACCGTTGTAAATCAAATCTTGTACACCGAAACTACCGACTTCCGTATTTATGTTTTCCAAGGCAGAATTCAAATTCTCGATGATATCGGCATATATAGCTTGATCATCATCGTAGGCAGGATTGATGTTTTCGATATCCAAGGCTTCGGTATAGGGAATATCGCCAAATGTGTTCACCAATATCATGTAAGCCCACGTTCTGTGAATTTCGATGATTGCCAGTTTATTGGCTTTTATGGAGTTATCATCCGCAAACTGTTCGGGAGATACCTGAACAATCTCCTCTGCCTCGATGCGTTGATACGCCTCATCTAAATCTTTCAGCACATTTCTGTACATAATAGTCCAATGGTTCTCAGGAATAGTTCTAGTTATAATGTTGTAACGAGCCTCGTCAACATAGGTCGCCTCGCTCCACTGCTGTACGAAAAGACGCCAAACATTCAAGTTTACATTGGTGTTGATCAATTGATCGGCAAATTCCTTTTGTGCGTTCGCCAACAGCGTTTCGCCAGGAACATCGGTGAACGCTTTTTCGTCTTCGTTCAGCCCATCAATATTATCGGAGCATTGTGCAAACACAATTCCCAAACTAAGTATATAAATTGTTCTTTTTATCATGTCGTTTTTTTTAGAATTGAAGTCTAACATTAAATCCGTAGTCCCTTGTCGTTGGTAGTACACCACTTTGATAACCTTGTAGATTACCAGAGCTGATGCCGGCTTCCGGATCGGCGTAGGGTACGTTCTTATCGATGATCCAGAGATTGGCTCCTGTTAATGTAAAGGTAACATCCGTAAAGAAAAGCTTGTCCACCATTTTTTCAGGAAGGGTGTAGCTCAACGCTACTTCCCTAAGTTTTATATAGGAAGCATCGTAAACAAATTCGGAATCAGGAAAACTTTGGTAGCCAAAAACCCCGAAAGAACTTACGTCGACTCGGGTGGTATTTGCTGAACCATCTTCGGTTACACCGTCCAGGATTATTCCTCCACCGTCGTCCAGTGCGTTTCGAATCGGATTTCCTAGTTCATTGGTACCTACCGTGTTCGGATATAGACCGGTAGCCTGTCCGTAGTATTGATCCAAAGAAAACACGCTTCCGCCTTGTTGGATATCGATTAGAAAGCTAAAACTAAGGTTTTTATAGCTGAAAGAATTGAATACACCTCCGGTCCAATCCGGGTTAACATCACCAATGATACTGGTAGGTCCTGTTTTTGTATACAGACCATCCTCATCAACCACAGCATTTCCATTTTCGTCCCTAACGTAATCCGTACCTTTAATTACACCGTAAGGTTCCCCAACGGATCCGTTCAACGAAATTCCTCCTTGAAATTCCCCGAGAACTAGGTTGTCGGTACCGTCAATAAGTGATACTACTTCGTTGCGGTTGCGGGCAAAATTGACCCGTACATCCCAATTAAAATCTTCGGTAGTAAGTGGGGTCGCATTTAAGGAAGCTTCGATTCCCTTGTTTTCGATTTCACCGGAATTGACAACTTTGGTGGTAAAACCGGTCGATCCCGAAACCCTGAGGGGTAGCACTTGGTTATTGGTGCTCGTTTGATATACCGATACATCTAGCCCAAGCCTATTTTTGAAGAAATCAAGTTCCAAACCTCCCTCATAGCTGGTAAGCCGCTCCTCTTTGAGTTCACTGTTTCGTTTTCTGCTATCCACCGAAAAGAGTATCGCATTACCGAACGGGGTGGGTTTGGCAAAAATGTCCCTTATCTGCGCAAATTCGGCACCGGTACCTACTTCCGCGTAGTTCAATCTAAGCTTACCGAAACTCAACCAATCAGCGTTGATGTCGTTGGAGAAAATGTAGCTACCTGTAACAGAGGGATAATAAAAGGCGTTGTTATCTGCCGGTAATGTAGAAGTTCTATCCCTTCGAAGGGTTCCCTCTAAAAACAATTTATTCAAAAAACCAAAACTTGCCTGGGCGTAAACACCATCGACCCCTATTTGCTCCTCTTGTTCGATCGGGGCTTCGATGGGGTTCAGCGAATTTTGAAGTGAAAATACGCCGGGTACCGCTAGACCTCCGTTTGTAATGGCGTAAATTGAGTTGATATTGTTTCGACGGATGTTGGTACCCAAAAGACCGTTGAAACTGATATTTTCAGAAATTTGTTTTTCAAAATTCAGTATCAGGTCGTAATTATATTCCCTGAACGTTCGGTTGAAACGGGAGTATTTGGCTACTGGATTACTTCCGTTGGAAGTACGCTCTTCCTGAAATTCATCATAAGAATCCATAGTTACCCTTCCTACAATGTTCAGCCAATCGGTTGCATCGTAGTTGAAGGCAACATTACCGTAGACCCTGTTACGTTCATCATTTTGAAAGTTGCGATAGCGAATGAAGTACGGGTTGTCCCAAAAAATAGGCGTTATTTCATCGGTAGAGGAATAGTTCCAAGTATAGTTTTCTCCCGTTCTTTCGAAGGCCCTTCTCTGATCCTGAAAATTCACATTGGTCTGCGCCCATTGTCGAAAGTTGCTGATGATGTTGTCGGAGTATCCGGTTCCGTTTCTTCCAAGCGTTTTCTGGTTCACAAAGTTGATGTTGGTAGAAACAGAAAACTTATCCGTAAAATCATGGGTTCCACTAAAATTTATGGTATGCCTATCTTGTTCGCTGTTGGGCATAATCCCTTGAGCATCAAATTTGGTATATCCCAGACGGAACGTTGATTTTTCCGTCCCCCCGGATACGGCAACACTATTGGTCAAAATAGTCGCGGTCTCGAAAAAGGATATGGGACCATCTTCACCGGCAAATGTCCACGGTGTAGGTGTATTAAAATTGGGGTTTGTAGGATCAAAAAAAGCATCCCATTGATAGACTAGAAGGCTTGAATCGAACGGTGCACCGTAGGACGCGTCTTCTGTTAGGGGAGTAACTAAATCCAAGGTCCCGTCACCGTTGACATCCTCCTCGAAAAAGAAAGGATTATTACCTCCATAAAAAGCGCCATAACCCGCTCCGTATTGGTCTTGATAGGTTGGGAAGGTCTTTTTGTTGACTTTACCGATTTGAATACCGGAATTGATCGTGACCCCGATACCTTGTGATTTTTGACCTGTTTTGGTAGTGATAATGATAGCACCATTGGAAGCCCGGTTACCGTAAAGTGCCGTTGCCGCTGCTCCTTTAAGTACGTTCACGGTGGCGATACTCTCCGGGTTGATGTCGGATGCGGCATTACCGTAATCGAAACCGGCACCGGCTTCTTGTTGGCTTAGTGCTCCAGGATCTTTGGTGTTCGTATTGGAGTTGTCTATGATAACGCCGTCCACAACGAAGAGTGCCTGGTTATTACCGGTTAGGGAATTCGTACCCCTAAGGAGCACGTTGGTAGAGCCCCCGATATTACTGTTCCGCTTTATCTGTAGTCCCGAAACCTTGCCCGAGAGGGAATTAGCGATGTTACCGCCCTGGGTTACAGTATTTACTTGGTCTCCGGCTACCTCTTCAGTGGCATAACCCAGTGATTTCTTTTCCCTCGATATACCCAGAGCTGTTACTACAACTTCGTCTAACGCTTGTGCATCCTCCTGCATCTGTATATTGATGGTATCACCGGCTCCGACAGTTTCACTTACTTCTTTTTGGCCGATATAGGTAAAGGCCAAAACTTGACCCTCTTCGGCCTGAATGGAGTAATTTCCATCGAAATCGGTCTGGGTTCCGTTCGTTGTGCCTTGTACTACGATGTTGACGCCGGGAAGGGGCATTCCCCCTTGGTCAGTGACCGTACCACTAATCGTTTTTTCTTGTGCCGACGCGTAGATCGACACTAAGAAAACCTTTAGGAATAAAAGGTACTTCATTTTCATAAGAATTAATTTTGAGTTAATAAATTCAAATTTTCATTGAAAAAAGGACCGGTCATTTTTAGACGATAGCTAATTAAAATAAAAAATTAGAAGAAAAACCATTTAATTTTTTTGGTCGCTACCGGTCCTTTGTTAATGAATTATCAAAATAACTGAAGAAATCGGTTGAATTGGTTAAGTCCGACCTAAATGAACTGAAACCGATACAGATTTACATTTACAGTACTTATAGGTTATTGCACCTCAATGAATTATGTAGAATAAAAAGAATGGGATAATTTTAGGTAGATTAACCGGAAATGTTAAGAAATAATAGATTGAGCGCTATCGAAAGATTTTATGAATTGAGATGGAGTCATCCCTTTCCGCTTTTTAAAGGCTTTGTAGAATGAGACCCTATTGTTAAAACCACACTCATAGACGAGGTCATCGATTAGCGCAATTTTTTCATGGCTTTGTTCGATTAATCGTATGCATTCCTCAATTCTGAAGTCATTGATATACTCATAGAAATTTTTACCATATTTTTGGTTAATAACCTGTGAAACACTGTAACGATCAGTGTTCATTGCCTCGGCCAATCCGTTTAGATTTAAGGTTGAATTGAGATAGAGTTTCCCATCCATCATATTCTCTGTTAATTTATGCTTTAGTGTTTCAGACATGTCTTCGGTAAGCCCCGAATTTTTATACTTTCGGTCTTTATCGTCGTTCTGTGATTTTGCCATTGTGGCGGATCCCGTTACAAATTCGGGAAATAGAAAGAATAAGATTCCGGATACAATTATAAAGCCCGAAAAAACGAAAGCCGCGAGATAGCGTGTGATGACATCATATGAATGTATTCTATAGAGCTCTGCCCTAACCGCGGTAATTAATAACAGTAAGAAAAAAAAGGTGATTAGAGCCTTTAACCAGTTTCTTTCACGTTTTATCAAATTGTGGCGAAACTGTAAGTATCTAGTCAATATTAAAACGAAATAGGCGCTAAAGTATATCACCTTAATCCAGATATTGTTCAAAAATTCAAAACTGGTTTCAACCACAAGATTTTTGGCATTTGAACTATTATTGCCAAGAATTAACAGGAGGATAAGCGAAAAGAAGAAAAATCCAAAATGTATTAATTTTGATAGTATCGTCAACGAATCTTCAGGTATAATTTTGTTTCGGAAATAGAGATAGAACGAGGGTCCCCAAACGAACAATAGAATTTTGTAGAAAGGAATTTTTGGATTGTAGTTGATACCGTTCCACCAAAATAAGG
>JBAUIP010000222.1:0-3200 GCA_049683055.1 Pricia sp. | reverse complement strand
AAAGAGGACAAAGAGTTCTATTTTGGCTTTACCAATTATGTGACCCCGGGCTCCTCATTCAAATATAATGTGGAATCGGGAGCATACGAATCCTATTGGAAGCCCGAAATCGATTTTAATCCCAATGAATACGAGTCGAATCAGGTATTTTACACTTCTAAGGATGGTACCGAGATTCCCATGATCATCACCCATAAAAAGGGTCTGGAACTGGATGGTAAAAATCCCACCATCCTTTATGCCTACGGCGGATTCAATATCAGCATCACTCCCTCGTTCAGCATTGCGAACGCGGTTTGGATGGAACAGGGCGGCATCTATGCTGTTCCGAACATCCGGGGCGGTGGCGAATATGGCAAGAAATGGCACGAGGCGGGCATCAAGATGAAGAAACAAAACGTTTTCGACGACTTTATCGCCGCGGCGGAATATCTGATCGACCAAAAATATACCTCATCAGACTATTTGGCCATCCGTGGGGGCAGTAATGGCGGACTACTGGTCGGCGCGACCATGACCCAGCGGCCCGATTTGATGCAGGTGGCGCTTCCTGCCGTGGGGGTAATGGATATGCTGCGCTACCACACCTTTACCGCCGGGGCAGGATGGGCCTACGATTATGGCACCTCTGAAGACAGTAAGGAAATGTTTGAGTACCTCAAAGGATACTCGCCGGTCCACAACGTCGAGGAAGGCACCGAGTACCCAGCCACTTTGGTTACCACCGGCGATCATGACGACCGGGTCGTACCGGCCCACAGCTTTAAGTTCGCTGCCGAACTGCAAGAGAAACAGGCTGGCGAAGACCCCGTTCTGATCCGTATCGAGACTAAGGCCGGTCACGGTGCCGGAACGCCCGTGAGCAAGACCATTGAGCAATACGCCGATATTTTCGGTTTCACGTTTTATAACATGGGCTTCCGGGAACTGCCCAACGCATCCGCCTCGAAAGAGTTTAAAGAATGATCGATTGATGCCGTCGGTATGCACTTAATGTAGTAAACTCCCCTTCAGTCTGGAGGCCATCCTCTTCCATATACCTTATATCAAAAATGTTACACGTTGACCATGTTTCCTTTGCTTATGACACCGATGTTCCCGTGCTGGAGAACATTAATCTCAAAGTGGCCAAAGGGGAACATGTGTCCATAATCGGGGAAAGCGGCTGCGGCAAAAGCACCCTGCTCGAGATAATTTATGGCCTGCTGCACATCAAGATTGGTGAGGTGTACTGGAACGATACCCAAGTGCTGGGACCGTTGCACAACCTGGTGCCCGGAGAGCCGTATATGAAATATCTCTCCCAAGATTTTGACCTGATGCCCTACACCACGGTAGAAGAGAACGTTAGCGAATTTTTATCCGTTTTCGAGCCTGAAGAAATGAAGACCCGCAGTATGGAGCTTATGGAAATGCTCGATATGACCCGTTTTGCCGATACCAAGGTACGCTATCTGAGCGGGGGACAACAACAGCGGGTGGCCCTTGCCCGCGTCTTGGCGCAAGAACCCGAGATACTACTTTTGGACGAGCCGTTCAGCCATATCGATAATTTTCGCAAGAACGAATTCCGCCGCCATTTGTTCGGATATCTGAAGCGGAAAAAAATTACCGTATTGACCGCTACCCACGACCATAACGATATGCTTCCCTTCGCCGACCGGGTCGTGGTGCTAAAAGACCGCTATATCATCGCCAAGGATACGCCCCGAAATCTGTACGAACATCCTAAGGACCTATACATTGCATCCCTGTTCGGGGAAGCCAACAAAATTCCCATTAACATCGTGAAGTCCTATGCCGATACCAAACGGCGCATTATCGTGTATGCCCATGAATTCAAGGTATCCGGCAAATCGGGACTTGAAGTCGTCGTGAAAGGCGCCTATTATATGGGCAGCTACTTTATGATTGTCGGCATCTACGAAGGGGAGGAAATCTACTTCCATCACGACACCCCCTTTGAAAGTGGTAAGGTGGTATTCCTGAACATATCCATCGAAACTATCAACCAACGGTTGACTGACGCATCCCCTAAAACACCAAGCTAAACCGTCCAATAACAAACCGACCATGAACAAAAAACGCGCCGTACAGGAATTGAATTTCAAAGCCGTAAGAAGCAGCGGAGCGGGCGGCCAGCACGTAAACAAAGTATCTACAAAAATCGAACTCAGTTTTGACGTAGAAAACTCCCGGGCCCTTTCCCTAATCGAAAAGCGGCGTATCTATAAAAAACTCGCGAGCCAACTCACCAAGGAGAATGTGCTACAGTTGCAGTGCGACGAGACCCGCAGCCAGCACAGAAATAAGGACTTGGCCATCAAACGCTTTATGGAGACCTTGCGGCGGGGCATCCGGATTCCGAAAAAACGCCGGAAGACCAAGCCAAAAAGGTCCGCTATCGAAAAACGGCTGAAATCCAAGAAAAAGAACGCGGAGAAAAAGGCACGGCGGCAGAAACCGGATATTCGGTATTGAAATTCGCACTATCATAAGGGCAACCTAGGCGTTCCGATCGGATGTCACATTCTCGCGTCCAACTTGCAGGTCGGATGTCACCCTCTCACGCCCGCACCACTTGGTGTATTCCCGTCGCGGTAGTTTGCAAATCATTCGGCTAGGCTAGGGTTACGTGGTCGCACGAAGGTCGCGGCACCACCCTTCGGCGGATGATTGCATCCTTATTCATCATCCGGCCACTACTCCATAGTATTCTGCTAAACCATTTATTTTACTGATTATTTGGATTAAAATTAATCGGTGCCGCATTAATCCTTATCTTTTAGGTGGTGTAGTTTCAATAAAAAATTGCTGTCATGTTCGAATCCATCAAATTTATTTTGATTGCTGTCGGTATCTACTTTTTGGTTACCGGCATATTAAAAAAGCGGCCCATGCATAAATGGGCCGGTGGCCTGCTCGTGCTATTTTCCCTTTTTATTTTTTGGTGGATGGGCTTTTGGGGCGAAAAACTGTGGTTCGACGCCATCGGCTACAACGACCGTTTTTGGACGCTCTTTCTGTTCCGGTCCGGTTTTACCTTGGCGGGAACTGTTCTGGCGGCCCTAACGGTCGGGCTGCTTACCTACTCCGTACCCAAAAGCAACCGTATCTTTCGGTGGATCAGTATTGCCTTGGGTGCATTGATCGGCGGGTTTTGGGGCAACCTGAACTGGCAGGTCTTCCTAAAATCGTGG
>JBAUIP010000221.1:0-7756 GCA_049683055.1 Pricia sp. | reverse complement strand
AAAAAAAATTGGGTACCCTCGAGCTGCTTTTTATCAAACCCGTATCCCTTAGGCAGACCGTTTTCGGTAAATTCCTCGGCACCTTCGTCCTCGCCTTGATGGCGTTGCTGCCCACATTACTTTACGTCTACACGGTATCACGGCTGGGTACCACCGTAGGC
Organism: Pricia sp.; assembly: GCA_049683055.1. GTDB lineage: Bacteria > Bacteroidota > Bacteroidia > Flavobacteriales > Flavobacteriaceae > Pricia. Next base: position 7,595 of record JBAUIP010000221.1, on the reverse strand, counting down.
AACCTCGATATGGGCTTGGTCGGCGGCTCGTATTTCGGCCTTATTTTTTTGATGGCCTGCTACACCGCTATCGGGCTCTTCACCTCTACCCTATCGGAAAACCAGATTGTCGCTTTTCTGTTGGGACTGGTGGTCTGTTTTCTAATGTACTATGGATTTGAGGGACTCTCAACGGTTTTTCAGGATGGCACCCGCGCTGTTCGGATACAAAACCTTGGCATGAAATGGCATTTCGAACGTGTCGCCCGTGGCGTGCTCGATATTCGCGACCTGATTTATTTTGTGAGCGTGACCGCTTTCTTCCTTTTTCTCTGCGTCGAACAGCTTAAAAATTCCGAACGCCGATGATGGGGAGAACCAAAAATAGGATGCTTCGCTTGCTCGTGGCCGTGGCGCTGCTCATGGGTATCAATTTATTGGCCGGTCTGTTCAATATCCGATTCGATCTTACGGAGGATAATCGCTACACGCTTTCAGAGGAAGCCATCGCCACCGTTTCCGATTTTGAAAAGCCGGTGGTGGTGGATGTTCTGTTAGATGGTGACCTTCCGCCCGAATTCATCCGTTTAAAAACGGAGACCCGGCAGATTTTGGAGGAATTCGCGTCCGAAAACGGGAACATCAAATTCACCTTCGTCGACCCCTTGAAAGATTCCGACCAGCCGGACGCCACCATAGCGGAGCTCCAAGGACTGGGCCTCATTCCCGCCCAAGTGACCGTCGAAGACGAGGCCAAGGTATCCCAAGAACTGGTATTTCCGTGGGCCATGGTCAATTACGGGGACAAGACCGTCAAAGTACCTTTGCTCAAAAACAAGCTGGGCGCAACCTCCGAGGAGCGGGTCAACAACTCCGTACAACAATTGGAATACGCTTTCGCGGATGCGTTTTCCAAAATCAACATCCAACAAAAGAAACAGGTCGCCGTCATCAAGGGCAACGGCGAATTGGAGGATATCTATCTGGCGGATTTTCTGACTTCCATCCGCGATTATTACAATATTGGCGCGATTACACTGGATTCCGTCGCCGTAAATCCCCAAAAAACGCTGGACCAGTTAAAAGGATACGACCTCGCCTTGATCGCCAAACCTACCGAGCCTTTCTCGGACGGGGAGAAATATGTGCTGGACCAATACATCGTCGCTGGTGGGAAGTCCATGTGGCTCATCGACCCGGTCAACATGGAACTGGACAGCCTCTTCAACGAGCAGGGCACCGCGATGGCCCTTCCGCGTGATTTACAACTGACGGACTTCCTCTTTAAATACGGCATCCGTCTGAACACCGATTTGGTGAACGACATGTATTTTACCCAGATCGTGCTGGCTACAGGCGAGGGGAATGCATCCCAGTACAATCCCGTGCCCTGGCTCTACCATCCCATGGTGTTTTCGCGAAACGACCATCCCATCAACAAAAATATAGAAGCCGTCCGTTTTCAGTTCGCCAGTTCCATCGATACGCTGTCCAACGAAAACGAAAAGACCGTCCTGCTACAAAGCTCTCCCCTATCCCGCTTGGACGGAATTCCCCGGCAGCTTGGACTAGACCTCATCAACAATCCCCCTAAAAAAGAAAACTTCGATAACGGTAATCAAGCCTTGGCGGTACTAATCGAAGGGGAATTCACCTCCGCTTTCACCAACCGTGTCAAGCCGTTGGAGCTGGAAAATCCCCTAGAAAAAGGGAAAGCGAACCAAATGCTGGTCATATCCGATGGCGATGTCATCAAAAACCAGGTACGTAACGGCCGGCCGCTCGAACTCGGCTACGATAAATCGACCAACAACTACTACGGCAACAAAGAATTTTTGATCAACAGCCTGAATTATCTGCTCGATGATGGCGGACTTATAAACATTAGAAACAAGCAGGTGGCGGTGCCGTTTCTGGACGAGCAGAAAATAGCCGCCCAAAAAACCGGATGGCAGATACTGAATCTAGGGCTTCCGGTGGTGCTTGTCGCAATTTTTGGACTGTGCTTTACGTATTGGAGAAGGCGAAAATACGGTACCTAGATGTTGATAAGTTTGTTTCGGTGGCAGGCACAATCTAGATATATTTGTTTTCCGTGAATTTGGATGTGATTCACTTAATACCAAACACAGTTACCCGATGAAGTTTATAGTATCGAGCACGTATCTTTTAAAGCAGTTGCAGGTTTTGGGCGGTGTAATCAATAACAGTAACACCCTGCCTATTCTTGATAATTTTCTTTTTGACCTGAACAAGGAAAGACTGACCATCTCCGCCTCCGATTTGGAGACCACGATGAGCACCGTTTTGAAAGTGGATTCCGATAGCGAGGGAACCATTGCCGTACCTGCCCGCCTGCTGCTGGAAACCCTGAAAACCTTTCCCGAACAGCCCCTAACCTTTGTGGTAGAGGACAACAATACTGTCGAGATCAGCTCGAACCACGGTAAGTACGCGTTGGCTTACGCCGATGGTGCGGAATTTCCTAAGGCGGTGGAACTGGCCGAGCCAAGTTCCACCAAGCTAATGGGCGACATTTTGGCGACAGCCATTGACAAGACCATTTTTGCCTCCGGCAACGATGATCTGCGGCCGGTGATGAGCGGGGTATTCTTTCAGTTTTCGACGGAAAACCTAACCTTTGTGGCGACCGATGCCCATAAGTTGGTCAAGTACAAACGTGATGACGTATCCGCTTCCGAGGTGGCGGAATTTATTATGCCCAAGAAGCCTTTGAACCTGTTGAAAGGAATTTTGGCGGGAAGTGAATCCGACGTCCTCATCGAATACAATGACAGCAACGCCAAGTTCAGTTATGAGGATACGGAACTGATCTGCCGCTTGATCGACGGAAAATATCCCAATTACGAGGCGGTTATCCCTAAAGAAAATCCCAATAAACTATCCATTTCCCGGAACCAGTTTTTGAGTTCCGTACGCCGGGTGGCCATTTTTTCCAACAAAACTACCCATCAGATCCGCCTGAAAATCGCGGGAGCCGAACTGAACATTTCAGCAGAGGACATCGATTACAGCAACAAGGCCGAGGAGCGCCTGACCTGTGCCTATCAAGGTGATGATATGCAAATCGGTTTCAACAGCCGTTTTCTGACCGAAATGCTGAACAATATGGACAGCGACGAGGTCACCTTGGAAATGAGCCTTCCCAACCGGGCCGGTATACTTACCCCATCCGACGGGTTGGACGAGGGGGAGAACGTGACCATGTTGGTGATGCCGGTAATGTTGAACGCGTAGACTTGTAAAGGCACCGTATTGAATATCGCTAATAGTAGCATCCGTACGGGTCGATAGGTATTTCCCTGAATATCCTGAATTTAGTGTCAATCCAATTGGTAGGTATTATCAGATTGGAGTCCTGTTCCGCTTTTGTTATATGGACCTTTTTTCCATTCCTCCAAAAGTGCAACTCAATATCTCGGAGACCTTTTCGCTTTAAATCAGTAACTCTCTTCTGTAGTTCGTAATACACCAACCGTTCATCTTTGTCCCAGTTCAATTCTTTTTCATAATTGGTATGCTTGTCGGAAAAGGGAGTCACGACATCCTTTTGGGTATCCATTAGGTTTATAGTAGGCATAAACAAATGGTTATTGGTAGTACCATGGGTCAATATTCCTGAGAACATACTGAAGCTCTGATGAGTTTTTAACCCTAAGTAAGGAGAAAATCCGTTTAGGATAACCAACATCGGAAACATGTAATAGGGCGCTGGTAATTTTATATTGTTTTCAATGACCCCGCTTCTAGCGAAAAACATGACAGAACACAAAAAAATCAAGGTGTAGATCAAGAAGGGGAACCACCCAATAATTGTCCTGATGTTAAGGCCTAAGACCCATCCCCTACCTAAGTTTCTTGAGAAATTGCCCAATTCCTGTGCTATTTCGGGATAATAAAATTTTGCTACGAAGAGTATCGGTATCAAAACTAATATGGTCAAAATACCATATCTCAAAATCGTGCGGAGCTTTTCGTATCCATAGAAAATCCGATATATTTTCTCGTAAAAATCATCCGGAAGAAAAAGTATGTACAGGGCATAGAGCAAAGGGGTAAAATGCCAAAAATATACGAATCCCAAGGCCCCATGCAACAATACCCCGAGCAAACAACCTACCCAAGCAAATCGTCGGTACACCAGTAAAACGGGAATGAAGGTTTCCAGGACTAAACTCGAATAAACGGAAAAATACTTGAGAAGCACAATTTCATCCGCCGACAAGGAGCCCAAGAGTGACGAAGCCGCTTTGTTATTCAGAACCCGGTCGACCAGTATGCTACCTCCACAGGAACTGAAATCCAAATAACTCCAATTTAACTTATGAAAGACGGCGAAGAAATATAGGATTAGGGTAAAGGATTTTAAAATAGGATTCAAATATTTAAAAAACTCGACCTTTTCCGACCTTGAATTCAGGAAGTTCCATCCGTAAACTATCAGAATCGTCAGGTCGACACAAAATGCAAAAAAGGCGTGATTGGATGTGTTGGGAGCATGAATCAAATAGACGCCTATGTGAAAAAACGAAAATATAATCAGCCGTATTTCTTTCGTCGGATCAAGAAGCAGATAACACCCGGCCAGCATGGTAAGTACCGGAAAAATACCGGATACGATATCACTTCGGTGAATCATGTGAAAGAACACCGCCAACACCCACATTACGGCAAATAAAGCAAATCTTTTAGAGGTCTTATCCATAACGCAAAATGCCACGGAAACTCGAAATGGGTTTCTACGGAATAGTACAACGCCACGAATATTCAAAAATTGTAACGCCTCGAAAAACTACTTCGGTAGTGGCCTTGGGCCGGTAATTTTAGGAGTCATCAGTGAGTGTTAGAGGATATCCGGTCCGTTAAAATGTCTGGTACTGAAATCAATGCACAAAAAAAACCGTCCTAAACTAAAGGACGGTTTTTCAGCAGGTAATTATGTGATTTATGATATGAACCGAATCGTCATAAAATAGCTGGGCGATTCGCCGTTACTCGCGCGTACCGCATTGACGATGGGAAGCACGAAGGCGATTACGCCGATAAAAATCAAGCTCAAAATGCCGAGACCGAGCAGTAAAATCGCAGGGATACTCAGAACCGTGAAGAGCAGCATGCTCAATTGAAAATTGACGATAGCCTTACCGTGTTCGTCCATTCCTTCTACCCTGTCTTTCGACGTCAGCCATATGATGAGGGGTACGATGAGTCCACCGAATCCGGTGACATAAGTCAGCAATTGGGATAGATGGGTAAGGACCAAAAGTTGGTTATTGGCCTCCAGTGCTTTGTTCTGATTGATGATTTCCATAATATAGATAGTTTTAGGGGGTTCTATATAATAAGACGACCCAATAGGCAAATTGTTACAATTCTATGGACATTGGTCGAAAATTCCCAAGAGACCCGAATTCACAAACGCCCAATTGTATACCTACTGCCGCTGCTTAGTGCGCAACTCGCCCAGCTTTTGCTTATCCTTCAGAACATCCTTCTTTTCATCGAGAATATCCTCATTGAGTTCCATGATTTCGTTGGGGGAAAGTTCACCATTGCTCTTCCCTTCACGAAGTTCAGTTTCCAGTTCCTTTACCTTCTCCTCGCCCTTGGCGATATCCTCTTGGGCATCTTGGATATCGTCCCGCAAATCTGCAAGCCTTTTCTCCTCTTTCTCCGCTTTTTTCTCGGCTTTTTCAGCTTTCTTTCGCGCATCTTCTGCCTTCTCGGCCTCTTTCTCGGCCGCTTCTATCCTTTTTTCGAAGGCTGATTCCTCACTCGATTGTGCAACGGTACCCGAACTGGATTTGTTGGACGAACCGCAAGACATCAGTCCCATTAGCAAAGTGCAAAATAAAATATTTCGTATCATGTTCATTTTTTTTGTTTGTTTATCCTACCAAAATACAAAATTTCGGCTTCCTTTTACTCGCTAAAACGAAGATGATTGACGCAAACGCAGGTATTTTTGCCAAGTAGTCCGGAAAAACGGGGAAAATGTTCCAACTCAATTTGTCTATTTTTGCACGAAATAGATAGGATGATAGCGACGGACAACATCATCGCCTTGGCGACCCCCTCGGGAACCGGCGCCATTGCCGTAATACGTATTTCAGGAAAGGAGGCCATAACTGCTGTAGCGCCATTTTTTAGGTCCGTTCGAGGTGAGGATGCCATACAGCAACAAAGCCATACAGTTGCCTTGGGTCATATTGTGGACGGCGCCAAAACCTTGGATCAGGTATTATTGTGCGTTTTCAAGGCGCCCCATTCGTATACCGGTGAAAATGTCGTCGAGATTTCCTGCCATGGTTCCCCCTACATACAGCAACAAATTATTCAGCTATTTTTACGGAACGGCTGCCGGATGGCCGATGCCGGGGAGTTTACCCTGCGCGCTTTTTTGAACGGTAAGATGGACCTGAGTCAGGCGGAAGCCGTGGCCGACCTGATCGCCAGTGACAATGCAGCGGCCCACCAAATTGCAATCCAACAAATGCGTGGCGGTTTTAGTCACGAAATCAAGAAATTACGGGAAGAACTCCTGAACTTCGCCTCCCTCATCGAGTTGGAACTGGATTTTGCCGAAGAGGATGTCGAGTTCGCCGATCGGGAGGAATTCAAGGTATTGGTCGAAAAAATCGGGTCCGTCCTGAGACGCCTAATCGATTCCTTCGCCGTTGGAAACGTCATCAAAAATGGGATACCGGTGGCCATCGTGGGAGAGCCCAACGTAGGAAAATCTACCCTGCTCAATGCGCTCTTGAACGAAGAACGCGCCCTGGTCTCCGAAATTGCCGGTACCACGCGCGACACCATCGAGGATGAAATCAGCATCGGCGGCATCGGCTTCCGTTTTATCGATACGGCGGGCATCCGTGAGACTCAAGATGTTGTCGAGAGCATGGGCATCAAGCGGACCTATGAAAAAATCGAGAAATCCGAGGTCACCCTGTACCTGTTCGATGCGTACGAGGTTACACATCCGTCCGCCGAACCTACCACCGAAACGGACAAGTCAACAACCACAGCCAAATTCTCAGAGGAACCAATAAAGGAGTCTGTAGAGATGCAAGAAAGTTCAGCGGCAAAGGACGAACTCTCGGCATCAAGCACGAAATCCCCATCAAAACGAGCGAAATCAAAATTCGGGAAATTACTATCCGAAATAGCAAAGATTCGAGACAAATATCCCCAAAAACCTTTGGTCATAGTAGCCAATAAGTCCGATGAACTTTCAGCGGATAAAATCGAACAAATCAAGACCGACTTACCAAAAGCGCTTTTTCTATCCGCAAAGACCGGAGAAGGCATCGACGCCCTGCAATCCCAACTTCTGGACTTTGTCAACACCGGAGCCCTGCGCAACAACGAAACCATCGTCACCAATGCCCGCCACTACAATGCCCTCCAGAAAGCCTTGGAAGAAATCGAAAAAGTACAAACAGGCATCGCCGAAGACCTCCCTAGCGACCTGATGGCCATCGATGTCCGCGAAGCCCTTTACCATCTCGGGGAGATTACGGGACAAGTGACCAACGACGAGCTGCTGGGTAATATTTTTGCTAATTTTTGCATCGGGAAGTAAAACCTACCTC
>JBAUIP010000220.1:0-1888 GCA_049683055.1 Pricia sp. | reverse complement strand
ACATAGTACACGCCGTCGCGAATCTCTTTTCGTAAAATCCGGGCATCGACCAGCTGATCGACCGTCTCGTCGGATATGCCGTATTGGTTTTGAAATTCTTCCAAGGCCTGAAGTTTTCGGAATCCTCCTTCGGTCAGGAGACAGTTCTCTATTGCACGCTCTACGTTTTCGCCGTAGGGAGTAATGGTTCCGTTGTAGAAGGAGTGTATTACGTCGGTCACGTTGAACTCGGAAACCAGATCTACGGTGATTTTGCTCATCCCTTTTTCGATTCGCTTTTCATTGATGCGGTCGCAGATGAGGCTGAGCAGAAACGGTTCTACTTTTAGGTTTGACCGGCCGGGCTCCCTTTTTTTCAATATATCAAAATCACTTTGGGAGACCCCGGGCATTTTTTTTATGATTTCTTTGGCCACCCTTTCATCGATCAATCCCTTTCCAGGTTTGATGGCGGCATCCATCGCTTTTAAAACCGTCATTTGAACCACCCTAAAACGGCTGTTCATTATCGAGGGCATGTATCTTTTTAGTTCTTCCAACCGCGCCAGATAATCTTCACGCAGACTTAACACGACCCTGTAAGGAAGTTCGGCGTAATGGGTCGGTACGGTCTTGTTCAATCTTTGATACTCGCCCTGAACCTTGAGGGGAATGCGGTTTTCCGCCAAATCGGCCAACTGGACCAAAAGTTCGGGCACGTCTTTATTGCTTTCACCCAACGTGAATATTTCTTCGAATTGGTCCAAAATCAATACCGGGGTCAAAAGGTCGTCGAGCAAATTGACATTGTGGAAGTACTCCCATAAGGTAGCATCGCCGATTTCGGCTACATCGGCATCCTTATCCTTCATCTTTTCATACACGATTTTCCTCACCTGCTGTAAGGGTGTTCTGGAGGATGAATAATCGATGCGGGCGTAAATGGGAAAATAAAAGTTCTGCTGCAGTTCGGGGATTAGGCCCGCCTTGATTAAGGAGGTTTTGCCGATACCCGATTTGCCGAATATGACCGTCAGCACGCTGTTTTCGTCGAGGCCGAAAAGTTCCTTGATTTCTTTATCCCTTCCGCCGAACTGCGACCTGTTTTTCTCCTCGAAAGACCGGAGGCCTAAAAACGGCCGTTGACGGTCGATAGTTTTTTCGATGTTGATATGTGCCGTTTCAAGGTCCATTCTCGGCGATTAAGGTTAATTCATTTTCTTGGATGAATTTGCGTACCGGTCCACCAAAGTCGATTTCATCGGGAAGCTTCCCGATGTTCAGTTTTCGCATTTCCTCGGGAATTCGGTCATGCGTCGGCGGGGTATCATCGATGATATAAGGCCTGATATAGGATGCATCCTTATACCCATCCAAAACAATGGCGCTTTTCCATTCCTTGTCGTACACGTATCGGTCTTCGTTCTCCAGGGCATTTTTGGAGATAATGGGCACGAAAAAATGGCAATTTTTGATGTAATCCCTGATGGTCTTATTGTACTCTTCCCCTATTTTGAGCTCATCATCGTCGAAAAAGACGCTTACCCCGTTCTTCTCGAACTCGTTTTTCAGACGCTCCACCACGGCCTTATCGTCCCAACTGTAGCTCAAGAAAACCTTTTCCTTAAAGCGGATGCGACCGCCACTTTCTTCTTTTTGTTCTGTCCATACTTTGTTCATCTCTTCAATAAACTCTATGGAATCTTTATATACCTTATCCTCGGAATCTTCCTCATTGTCGGGTGTAGGAGAAGTACCTATACGGATGATGTTGGTCGCATTGTGTTGTAGAAAATAGGATAGTTCAATATCTTGTAGGGTTCGGTCACAAGCGACATACTTGGCCTTGAGCGCATTTTTGAACCGCTCTTTCGCAATGATGCGTATAAAAAAACGCATGAACCAATTC
>JBAUIP010000219.1:0-2652 GCA_049683055.1 Pricia sp. | reverse complement strand
TTTTTAATTGGGATAGTTGGCTTCCCATACCACCGTCGTCGATGGTCGCCAACAATTGTCCACTGCGTACCCGTTGTCCCTCCTTAACATAGACCCGTTGCAATCTACCCGACATTTCAGGATATATCAAGACATTCTGATCGGTCTCGACGTCACCCTGCAACTCCAAAAAATGGACGAATTCTTCAGGTTCGGCCGTGATGGTATTGACCAGCGGCAGCTTTTCATCCCCAGATTTGGTCGCAATGGCGGAGTCGAGCATGCGGATATTCGCCTCTATTTCTTTCTGCCGATCGGAAATCTCGGTTTTTTTGGCGCGCAAGGCCTCGAGATCGCCCTGGGCGACGAGATCGCTCACCGATTGTTCTTCGCCGCCGCAAGCGGTCATGGCGAGGGTCACGATGGTTAGGTAAAGTAATTTTTTCATAATGAATGGTATTTTAGTTGCTGTATTTAAATTTTAGGCACTGTAATCGCGAGCGCAACGAAGCAATCCTTCAAATGGTAATGGAATACCGAATAGAAGACTGGTTTTAATGCTGCTTTTCATTCTTGGCTCTTATTTCTCGTTCAAAATGGTCTCCAACTCCGTCTTTTGGTTGATGACCTCGACCATGGATTGCAAATAGCCCTGTTGGGCGTCGTACAGCTGGGTCTGAGCTTGGCGAAGTTCAAAACTGCTCGCGAGGCCTTCGGTATATTTGATCTGGTTCTTGTTTTCGATACGTTCGGCCAATCCGAGGTTTTCCTTGGCGGTCTCATATTCCTCTATTGCCAAAATATAGTTGCTCTTGGCTTGGTCTAGCTGCAGCCGGATTTGTTCTTCTGCTTCGGTCAACTGGGTCTTGGCCTTTTCGAGGGCAATCTTGGCGCGGGATGTGCTGGCACTACGCTTTCCTGAGCTGAATATTGGGATGCTCAAATCAATACCTAATATTGACGATTCGAACCATTGTTGGTCACCACTGAAAAAGTTGAACTCGTTACCAAAGGACGAAGCGCCATAGTTTACAAAGGATGTCAAAGTCGGCAGTGCCTTACTTCTAGCCAGTTTCCATTCATAGTAGCGTTGTTCGCTAAGATTCTGCGCCAGTCTATAATCTACATTGTTCTCAATTTCAAAATCGCTCTCCATTAAACTGAAATCAATTTGGGATTCAGTTAAATTATCCAAGGATTCTTCCAGCCGAGTTGGGGCGTCGATAGCAATACCCATGACCAGATTCAACATTTGAAGTGTGATTTTTTCGAGTCTAAGAGCATTTTTTAATTGGTTATCAACCGAAGATAGCGTTATCTGTAGCTGTTCTACACTCTCCTCGTCGCCCAAGCCATTTTCGAAGAGTTTTCGAGTCTCAAAAAGATTCTCTTCAAGGTTTTTTTTATTCTTCTCGAAAATAACCACGCTTTCCTTTGCCAATAGAACATTACCATAGGATTCAACCACCGATTTGCGAACTTCTTGATCCGTTTTTTCCTCGTTATTGGCACTATAGCTGAGAAATGCTTTCGTGGCTTGGACCCCAACAATATACGACCCGTCAAAAATCTGCTGGCTCAAGGTGGCGGTTGCGGTTGCGGAATGTTTGGGGCTAAAGACAACGGGAATGAAACCATCGGGTGTATTGACATTAAAATCGGTTTGCTCAACCTCAAAATACTGGTTCACTATATCAATAGTGCTTTGCGTATTGTCAAAAGCGGCAGCCGGTAGTAGTGTAATGGGCTGTATCAGTTGATTTTGGTAACTTACTGAACCATTTATCTGCGGTAATCCATCGGCAATTACCTCCCACTTCTGCTTTTGGGCGTCGATAATATCCCGGTCGGCATTGATGGCGCTGTAATTGTTTTTCAGGGCAAAGTCAATCGCTTGATCCAAGGTAAAACTATAGGTCTGTTGTACCGTATCTCTTTCTACCGCCTCGATGGTATTTTGTGAAAGCCCGGCCGTCAAGCCGAAAAGTGCCAAAAGCGTTAAGAAGTAATCTCGCATTATTCGTAGTTTGAGTTGATGATCGTATTCAATATTTTTCTTCCTTCCGGGGTGACGATCCCGCGTAGATGGTATTCAAGATAATCGTCCATTAAGGCGACCATGGGAAACTTGTCACTCGGGAAGAGCCTGTAGTCCTTGATACTGGTAACGCCACTAAAATAAATGCGCGACACGAAATCGATATTCAGATTTTCCCTGTAGATGCCCAACGCTATGCCTCTTTTGATGTTATCGACCACACAATGTTCCATGACATCATACTGTCTATCCCGCAGATCGTTGTATATCTTTGGATAGTATTTCTGAAGCTGGTACTGCGGCGACGATTTCTCATCCTTTAGATTCAACATTACGAATTTTTTAATTTCATAAAGCTCTTCGATAGGATTTTTGTGCAGTGCGCATATTTGATCTATCCCTTTGGAAATATGGCAGAACAGGTTATGCGTACTCCCTTCTACCAGCTCGGTCTTATTTTTATAATGGGTATATATCGTTTTTTTCGATATGCCCATCTCGTGGGCGAGGTCATCCATGGTAACGCTCTTGAACCCAAGGTTCAAGAACAAATCCGTCGCTTTTACTAAAATCTTCTCCTTCATATACGGCGGCAAATATAAGGTTGGAAACTTTAAAAACATTAAAAGTTTCCA
>JBAUIP010000218.1:0-1594 GCA_049683055.1 Pricia sp. | reverse complement strand
TTAAGATGATAAAGGGCCACAACGATAGGCCGACATAATTTTTGTAGAAAAAATGTTTCGATACCAGAATCATAGTCGAAGTTTTGAACGACCTTTTTCAAAGTTAATTGTAAAAAGGGCTATCCTATTCATTAACATACAATTGTTGCCAACAATTGTGCCGAATCGGTGAAATGACCCAGAATACCCGCGAAACGTACAAATTTGAGGGATGCGAGAGACTTTATCAACAATAAAACGTATCTTTAGGATAATGGTTTTTTAGGAGGTATGCCCTGTTCGGAGATAAGTACAATCGTTCATTCTCCCATTTGGCAAGCCCGTTCACACAAATGACGAAGCCCTTCAGAAGGCGCAAAGTTGAGGTGGCCCTTCACAGTAAGAAACGGATGATTCAGCGATAAATCTTAGCTTTGGCCCCTGTACGCCAACAAATGTATTGAATGAAAAAAATAATTCCGCTGGAGGATGGCGATTATTACCTCTCCGAGGAAGGATATAAGGTTTTTACCGAAAAGTACCATCTGAAAAGGGGATTTTGCTGTGAAAGTGGCTGTAGGCATTGCCCCTACGGGTATGACCCCAAAACAAACCGGCAACAGGATTGAGGCCGTTCCGGCATGATTTTTGAAGCTTATAATCGAATAGATTCCAAAGAAATTAGTTATGAAAACAATGAAACTACTTGCGTTACCGATGTTGGTCTTGTTTTTGGTAAGCTCCTGTACTTCGGTACGTGTGCTTTCCGACTACGATAGAGAGGCAAACTTTAATGAATATAAATCGTACGCTTTCTATAAAACGGGTATCGATAAGGCACAAATTTCGGACCTAGATAAAAAACGGATTCTCAGGGCGATCGAAGCGGAGATGTCCCAACGGGGCTTCGAGAAATCGGAAAATCCCGATCTTTTGGTGAGCATTTTTACCAAAGAAAAAGAGGAGGTCGATATCTACAATAACAACTTCGGCTGGGGCGGTGGCTTCGGTTGGGGCGGCTGGGGCTGGGGTCCCGGTTGGGGTTGGGGCGGTTTCGGACCCGGTTGGGGCTGGGGCGGCGGTCCAATGGCAAGTACCCGTACCGAAGGATCGCTCTACATAGATCTGATCGATACCGACAGTAAAGAACTCGTTTGGCAAGGTAAAGGCGTCGGTAATCTGGGGAATATCGAAAACATTGAGAAGAAGGAAGAGCGCATTAGGGAATTCGTTTCGGAGATACTAATGCAGTATCCGCCAAACGCAGTGGCCGTTCAATAACAGCTCTTTTAATAGCCTTCGAACTTGGTCGTCTACAAAATATAGAACCGTCATTTAACATGGCGGTTTTTTTGTTTGAAGTACGATACTGCATTTTTTGTGGTCTTTTGGACATTTTCGCATAAGCCGTTTTGGAGATGTTATTTTCCCGCGAAGACCTATTCCGGAGAAAGTCTTTAGATGCCTCCATGCTAGCTTTTTTGTAACTTTATCCAATAGAAAAGAAATGTCCTACAAAAGCAATCCCGTTCTCGATAAGCTTCCCAAGCACCTGCGGCAGTACATCAAGCCGCAGAACTACGGGGAGTATTCCGCCATCAATCAGGCCGTGTGG
>JBAUIP010000217.1:0-1860 GCA_049683055.1 Pricia sp. | reverse complement strand
GCCTTGAGGAACTTGTTCTGATCCTGTAAGGTCTTCATTTTAGAGGTGGCGGTAGCCTTCTCCTCCAGGCAGTCGTTCAATTTGACGGTCGCGGAGTTCAAAAGGTCTTGTGTTTCTTTCTGTTTTGCCTCGAGATCATTGAATTTTTTGTTCGATACGCAGGATGCCATCAACAATGACGCTCCTAAACAGCTTAAAACTAGTTTCTTCATAATGTGGGTTGCTAAAAAATTGTTAGATTATGTTTTGATGTGATTCTTCAAAATAAGTGCCAAAATTAGAGATTAGTCCATTTTTGCCGTGGCAAAATTAGTTAATCTTTTACTAATTGAGCGAATTTATTTACACCTTTGACGAAGTGTTCCCATACAACGGATTTTGTAAGATAATATTTCATTGTGAAGTTAGCTTTTTCCCTTTTGTAGTACATTTTGTGGAATTGACGGTAAAAACTAAGGTGCGCACGGATGATGGCAACGCAGTGATTGAACTTGAATTGTAGGATAAATCGTAGGGCTGCGACCCCGTCCAGCACCAAACGAAACCAAATGATGGCCAAGGCTTTCCTACGGGGCAGGTTTTTGGTAATGGAAAAGAGGGAGTTCCTAAAATTGAGATAGGTTTTTTTTGGGTTCATGTTGCTCAAGGTCGAACCGCCCAGATGATATACTTTCGAGCTACCTACATAAAAAACCCTATGGCCATCATTCTTGGCGCGCCAACAGAGGTCCACCTCTTCTTGATGGGCAAAATAATCTTCGTCGAAGCCTTGTAGTTCCCAGAAAACGTTGCTCCTTATGAACATACAGGCGCCCGTGGCCCAAAAGATTTCCCTTGTATCGTCGTACTGTCCGGTATCCTTTTCCAAGGCTTGAAAAATCCTTCCCCGGCAAAAGGGATATCCCAATTGATCCAGAAATCCGCCCGCTGCACCGGCGTATTCGAAATATTCCTTCCGCATTAGGTCCAAAATCTTAGGTTGGACGATGGAAATTTCCTGCCTTTGTAGGAAAAGTTCCGAAATCGGGACCAGCCATCCTTCCGAGACCTCGACATCCGAATTCAAAAGACAGTAAATATCGGCGTTTATCTCCCGAAGGCCTTGGTTGTAGCCTTTGGCGAATCCTCCGTTATCCTCATTAATTACTATTCCTATTTCGGGATATTCTTTTTGAAGAAATTCGACCGATCCATCCGTTGAGGCATTATCGACTACGTAAATATCCGCGCCTTGTGAATGCCGCACCACGGAAGGAAGGTACCTTTCGAGAAGTACCTCTCCGTTCCAGTTTAATATGACGATGGCAATGCGCAAAGCAGGCGCAAATTAACGGCTAAATTCAGGAATATCCGTAAGAAAAGTATATTTTTCGGCGGTGAAATCCATTTCACAAAAGTAGTGTTCCAGTACGTTGGTAACCATCAGATAGTCAGCTTTGAGATTTAGATTGTACCGGGCAATCTGGTCGAAGGTTTCTTGGGTAATCCGGATTTCGGGAGCCTTGCATTCCACCAAAACAGCGATTTGGGCATTGGGTTCGAACACCACCACGTCGTAGCGTTTGGAGAGTCCGTTCACGGTCAACTGCTTTTCGACGTTGATGAGGCTAACGGGATACCTTTTTTCGTGAATCAGATAATTGACCACATGTTGACGCACCCATTCCTCTGGCTGAAGCACCACGAACTTTTTACGGATACGGTCAAAAATATAGGTGGTATTTTCGCTATTTTTGAGACGGAACTCGTAGGCTGGAAAATTGAGCGGTCTCATAGTGCAAGTTTAATCATTTTTTAAGGATGGACGAAGCGAAACGGATTGTAACCGATATCAAAAGCGGGAATATCAAACCCATATAC
>JBAUIP010000216.1:0-4921 GCA_049683055.1 Pricia sp. | reverse complement strand
GTATAATACAGGGTTCCTCCCTGACTCTTGATTACGTCAAATTGGGCTACGCCTTTATCGCATACGTTGGGGTTTTCTTGGAAAAAACACATCAGACCAAATTTGTCATTGAGCGTTTGGAAGAAATTCCCAATGTCACCATTGCCCATATCACTACGGGCAAGTTCAACATTTTCTGCAAAATTAGGGCGAAGGATACCAATCATGCGAAAAACATCATCTTCCAAATCGACGATATCGACGGTATCAGCCGAACGGAGACTATGATTTCCCTTGAAGAAAGCTTTAACGACAAAAAACGTTTGATGCACACTATTTTCAACGAGATTTGAATCCTTTCAAATCCTGTGTGAATAAAGATTGAATCAAACGATCGAACCCATTTCTAATCCCGAACAAGCCCTTTTTGTTCGGGATTTTTCATAGCTTCGCAACCTATGAGAACCTCAGAACTTCAAATTGCGGAGCCTCACCCTTTTTATAAGACCTATATCGATATTCTCGGCGACGCGGAGCTAACGGATATGCTACAGCAGCAATTCGAAAATTTTCCCGAGTTTATCGAAAGTATCCCCGATGCGAAATGGGACTATAGCTATGCCCCGGAAAAATGGACGGTAGCGCAGGCCTTACTACACGTTATCGACTCCGAACGTATTTTCCAGCACAGGGCCTTTCGTTTCTCCCGGGGCGATACATCGCCTTTGCCCGGATTTGACCAAGACGATTATGCCGATAAATCGAAAGCAGATAGGCGTTCCAAGGAAAGTCTGATCGAGGAATATCGAATTGTTCGAAAATCCACCATTTCACTGTTCGCCAATCTAGATCGTGACGACTTAGAAAAAACAGGTATGGCCAGTAATATGGAATGGAGTGTATGCGCTCTAGGATTTGTCATCTGCGGTCATCAAAAATACCACAGGAACATCATCAGGGAGCGCTATCTATAAAAATGCCTTGCGAATGACTTCGATTTTATCTCTTCCAAAATTTCGACGCCCTTCATTTTCCATCGCGACATGTATCCAAATATTTTCATCACCGACTGTTAGGACCACGCCATCAACATGAACTACAGTCAGCAAATTTATTACCATGGAAATGTGTCCATATTATATCGTCCGGGGCTACGGTGAACCCGAAAATACCATCGGCTTTGGTTAAGAAAATGATAAAACAGCCGGATTACCTTGAAGATTGTGCGAATTTTGTGAATCTAAAAATAGAATGCTGATACTAAGAAAACTAAAAGTCTTTTGGTCCCTGATCAAAAAAACCGCTGCGGCCTGGAACGACAACGACCCCTTTGGAAAGAGTGCGGTCATTTCATATTACACCCTATTCTCGCTGCCTTCACTGTTGATGATCGTAGCTTGGACTGCCGGGTTGATTTTAGGTCCCGATGCCGTTCAGGGCAAAATTGCCAATAAGATTGGGGGGCTCATCGGCGAAGGCGCCTCTCAGGCAATAGAAGGAATGATTGCCAACGCCGCAGTAAGCGATGGGTCGACTTTTACTGTAGTTATCGGGGTTTCGATGTTGCTTTTTGGTGCAACGGGAGTTTTCGTACGCCTCAAATTGGCCATGAACGACGTTTGGAAGGTGGAATCCAAAAAAACGGTTTGGTTGCAGACCCTTATCGATCGATTGGTATCCTTTGGAATGATTCTGGTGCTAGGATTCCTGTTTTTGGTATCCTTGGTACTATCCGCCCTATTGAACGTAGTCAGCACCTACATTCAGGATATAGCGCCCACAATCGCTGGAATAGCAGCTAGCGTCTTTAGTTTTTTACTGACATTTGTGGTGATTACAGGATTGTTCGCGGCCCTCTTCAAATTGCTTCCCGATATAAAGATTCGTTGGAAAACAACCCTTTCGGGTGCAGCCTTGACTACCATGCTGTTTTTGGTAGGCGAATATCTATTGGGATACTATTTCACCCAAAGCAATCCCACTTCGGTGTACGGCGGTGCCAGCTCGGTAGTACTAATCATGCTCTGGGTCTATTATACCTGTCTGATCCTATTTTTCGGTGCGGAATTTACGGCCCGATATGCACATTACATCGACGAAAAGGTAGGTCCGAACGAAAAAGGCCAACGAAAGGCCCCAGAGCACGCGGGTGCACCCTACTCAATACCATCCTCGAACTCGTAGTCCGGGTCGGCTTCCAGTTCGTAGTCCGGGTCAGCTTCTAGTTTAAAGTCGGGCGATTCGGCTTCTTCTAAATCGGCGTCATCGCCATTGTCTTCCAATTGGCTCTCTATGATATCCTCGAAGCTAGAAATAAAATCCGCCAGACTTTTGCTGATTTTTACCAAATATTTCGTGTCCGCGGTCTGTAGTTCGACGGCCTCGACCATTTCGCCTTGCAGGTTCTTAAAAACGATGATATCATCGTCACCGTATCCATCGGGGTAGGTTTCTATCAATAGTGCCGCCAGGTCATGGTCCAGCTTTTTGTAATCCACAATTTTACGTAGCATAGTAGGTAGTTTTTTTCGATCTGTAATTGATTTGGGTTTTGATTTCAGACCTAAACTAGACTAATTTTTCGAGGGATTTCAGAAAGAGTTGTCAAATGGGATTTTTAGTATATGAAGTCAAGTTTCGGCGTAGTATGCAAAGGCGTCCCGAAATAGTTTAGGGGGAATGTTCACATCGATAACAGGATGCCCGATGCGTTCGAGCAACACAAAATTGATGTTCCCGTGAGAATTTTTTTTATCGAATTTTAAGAGGGATAGGATAGACTCAATGTCCTCGTTCGAAAACTTAATTTCGGGATAGCGCTCCAGAAAAGTGGATTTGATGTCCTCCAACTCGTTTTCGGGAAGTCCCGTAAGTACATGGGACAGGTGGGCCTCCAAAATCATCCCGATAGCGATGGCCTCTCCATGCAGCAAGGTTTCCCGGGATTTATTTTCCAAAAAATAGGATTCCACTGCATGACCGAGAGTATGGCCGAAGTTCAGTATTTTTCTCAGGTTCTGTTCCGTCGGATCTCGTTGCACCACCTCGTTCTTAAGTGTCACGGATTCGTAGATCAGTCGATCGATGTTCTGGAATCCGGATATTTTTTTAAGGGATTCCCAATAGGATGCATCGCGTATCAGCCCGTGTTTTAGCATTTCGGCAAATCCGCTCTGCAGCTGCCGTTCTTCAAGGGTTTTGAGGAAGTCTGAGATGACAAGTACCATTTCCGGAGGCTGGATGATTCCGATTTGATTTTTCAAAGAACCCAGGTCCACGCCAGTTTTCCCACCAACGGAGGCATCTACCATGGCTAATAGGGTAGTGGGCACATTAATGAAATTGATACCGCGCTTAAAGGTGCAGGCAACAAATCCTCCCATATCGGTAATGACCCCGCCGCCCAGATTGATCAAAAGGCTTTTGCGGTCGGCATCCCGCTGGGACAGGTCTTCCCACAACTGGATGCAGGTCTCTACCGTTTTGTTTTCTTCCCCCGAGGCCACTTCCAGGGTTTCGAAATGGTAATCGCCCTGAATGCGCTTTGTAAAGTCCGTCAGGCAATCCCGCATTGTGTTTTCATCCACCAAGACAAAAATTTTGGAGTAGGAGGCGTTCGCCAAATGGGAGTTGAGGGCATCGTAGGCGCGCTGGTTGAAATGTACGGCCGAGGAAGTAGAGGGTATCGAATCCATACCGCAAAATAAAGGTAAAATATGAGTACTAGAACTCATTTTGACTAATTCTTTTACCTACGAATTTCACATTTTGCACCCTAATTTTGCCATTTTCCCAAACCGTAGCTATTAATATGCTGCCAAAAGAAAGACTTCATTTAGCCACAAAAGCCGAAATTCTCGGTTCTAAACAAAAATTCTAAATGAGTTCTGCGAATCAGTTTTGTGTTTTTATCTTTGATGTAGTTTTTGAAAAAGAAAAATTGCCACGATGAAAAAGATTTTTGAGGATACCGAGACCGCTTTTGCGCTAAAAACGGACTCCGAACTGGAACGCGCCTATTTTCTGTTCCGAATGATTGCCAACGAGCCCTTGGTACGCATCGGTTCGGCCATTACCAACTTTGCCCTCAAGGCACATTTGCCCGTCGAAAGCCTGATCAGATCAACGGTTTTCGATCACTTCTGCGGCGGAACCACGGAATTCGAATGCTTGCCGACCGTGGATAAAATGTACGCCAAAAACGTTTGTTCGGTGCTGGACTATTCGGTAGAGGGAAAAGATACCGAGGACCCTTTGGATGCGGCACTCGACATGGTACTCAACGTGTTGGACTTCGTCAAGGAAAAGGATGCCATACCCTTCGCCGTTTTCAAACCTACAGGTTACGGTCGCTTTGCGCTGTTCGAGAAAGTCAGCAAGGGAAAAAAACTGAGCGATAAAGAACAAGCGGAATGGGGCCGAGTGGTCGACCGCTTCGACAAAACCTGTAAAAAAGCACATGACCTCGACGTTTCGCTGCTTATCGATTCGGAGGAAAGTTGGATGCAAGATGCCGCCGACACCCTCTGTGAGGATATGATGCGCAAGTACAACCAAGAAAAGGCCATCGTTTTCAACACGCTGCAAATGTACCGATGGGATCGAATGGACTACATAAAAAATCTATACGCCAAGGCCCAAGAAGATGGATTCAAAATTGGGGTCAAGGTGGTACGCGGCGCCTATTTGGAAAAAGAAAATGAACGTGCGGAGGAAAAAGGCTACCCAACCCCCATCTGCGCCACCAAAGAGGAGACCGACGCCAATTTTGACACCGCAGTGGAGTACATAGTGAAGCATTTGGACACCATATCTCTCTTCGCCGGCACTCACAACGAGGATAGCTGTTACAAACTGATGGAACTAATGGCTGAAAATAACATCTCCAATGATGACCCCCGGATCTGGTTCGGACAATTATACGGTATGAGCGACCATATAT